>JBIIZN010000126.1:0-4254 GCA_044346275.1 Sediminibacterium sp. | reverse complement strand
TAATTGATAGCTGAAATACACTTTTGCTCCATTCCATAACCTGCGTAGGGTAAGTTTGGATAAAAAGTTGACAGAATCGTTGTAGTTAAACTGCGGCACGGTGTAAAGTTAAGGCAAGCAACCAGAATATAAGGCTCAATTTAGGGCGCCCGTTTTAACAAATTATTTATAAGGTTTATTTTATTTATTGAGAAAAAAGTAGGAAATTTATTAGGACTTAAATTTAAAGGTCACCAACAAAATTTTATTTAACTTTTTCTCATAAGCAGTTAGTTTTGGTTATGGCCCCAATTTCCATTGGGGCCTATTTTTTTGACTTCACTTTTGCTTATATATACTAAGCGCAACAGCAAGCGCACCAAGGCATCCAACCATGTCCGCTAAAATATCTGCTCCTTCAAATGAACGGTTCGCAACAAGGTCTCTTTGTACAAATTCCATCGCAACACCATATACAATACCGGTAATTGATACGAACCAATACCATCCTATTTTTTGAAAGTTGGTAAGTGTACCCTGAAATGCTGGGTATTGGAATAAAATACATAGCATACCAAACATGCCAATGTGCACGATTTTATCGAACTGCGGGATATGTATAAAAAACCATCCACTTGGAACCGAGGATCCAGGTAAGGTGAGTAAGAATAGACTAATCCCTAAAAAAATAAAACCAGGTAAGAAATGTAGTTTTTTCATTTGGGTTACCCAACAAGGGCTGCGTAAGCTTCGCTGTTCATTAAAGCGGCTACATCTGCAGGGTTGCTAACAGTCATTTTAACCATCCAGCCATCACCATAAGCATCTGTATTAACTAGCTCCGGTTGTTTTTCTAAAAGTGGGTTCACTTCTGTAACGGTTCCTGCAACAGGTAAAAATAAATCACTCACAGTTTTAACTGCTTCTACCGTACCAAATACCTCTTCGGCGGCAAGTGCTTTACCAACAGTATTGATGTCGATATATACAATATCTCCAAGTTCATGCTGCGCAAAGTCTGTGATACCAATGGTTGCAACGTTTCCGTCTAATTGAATCCATTCGTGATCTTTGGTGTAGAATAGGTTTGCAGGAAAATTCATAGTTGTTTATTTATAGGTTGCAAAGATTGCATATTTATTCAAATTGACCAATCATTTGATCAACTAGTTTTAAAGACCTTCCTTTTCAAAATAGAGCAGCACGTGGTCTTTTAAAAAATTCTCTTGATCCGGGAGGTGCATCACCGGCAGCTCCTTGATTTGCTCAAAATGAGGCCATCCATCGGGGTCTTTTCCGGCAAAACGGTAATAATCGCTGGCACTTAATACGGTGCAAACCGCCACGTGCATGAGATCCTGTTTTTGCTCTTTGGATATCTTTTCTTGTATAAACCCGGTTTCCTGCATACCAATTAGGAACAAAACACCCTCTAAATCGGGCTTTTTGCCAAAACGCTCCAGTAATTTGGCCTCCAATTGCCACCATCTTTGTTGTAAATCGTCTGTTGCAAAGCTCATATTGCAAATGTAAAGCGCAAAGCAGTGCGTACATCAGCTTTCAAAAGTTATCTTTGCAGAAATAGTTGATTTTATGTTACAGTTGAGTGTTTTAAGAAATGATCCTGCCTTTGTAAAGGAAAGATTGGCGGTTAAGCATTGTAAGCAGTTGGATTTAGTGGATTCAATTATTGCACTAGATGACCAGCGCAAAAAATTACAATTGGATTTTGATACTACACAGGCAAAGGTAAATGCGGCTTCTAAAGAAATTGGAAAGATGATGGCTTCTGGAAATGCAGCTGGTGCAGAAGCGATAAAACAAGAAGTGGCAGGATGGAAAGAAAGTTTAGATCCTATCAAAACACAAATGGCGGAAATTGAAACGTCATTAACCAATCAATTGTTACAACTTCCTAATTTACCAGGAGCACCCGTGCCGCTTGGTAAAACACCAGAAGATAATGTGGTGGTAAAAACAGGCGGACCCACTGCTACTTTACCTGCAGGCGCTATGCCACACTGGGACCTCGCAAAAAAATATAATTTAATTGATTTTGATTTAGGCAATAAAATTACCGGTAGTGGTTTTCCCGTTTACATTGGAAAGGGTGCAAAATTACAACGCGCACTGATTCAGTATTTTTTAGATTTTAATACGGCAGCTGGGTACATCGAATACTTACCGCCATTTATGGTGAATGAAGCGTCTGCACTTGGTACAGGACAACTTCCAGATAAGGAAGGACAAATGTATTATATGCCAGCAGATGATTTTTATATGATTCCTACCGCAGAAGTTCCAGTAACCAATGTTTACCGCGACGTTATTATTAAGCAGGAAGAATTTCCGATTAAAATGACTGCGTACTCACCATGTTTTAGAAGAGAAGCAGGCAGCTACGGAAAAGATGTGCGCGGACTTAACCGTTTGCATCAATTTGAAAAAGTTGAAATCATACAAATAGTTGAACCGAGTACAAGCTATACGGTGCTCGATGAAATGGTAGCGCACGTAGAAAAATTAGTAGCTTCTTTAGAATTACCTTACCGCATTTTAAGACTTTGTGGTGGTGATATGGGTTTTGCAAGTGCCATTACGTATGATTTTGAAGTATACAGTGCAGCACAAGAACGCTGGTTAGAAGTAAGTAGTGTTTCAAATTTTGAAGCATACCAAACCAACCGTTTAAAGTGTAGGTATAAAGATGAAAATGAAAAAATGCAATTAGCACATTCATTAAATGGAAGTTCATTAGCGCTTCCACGCATACTAGCTTGCTTACTAGAAAACCACCAAACTGCTGTGGGTATTGCAATACCTACGGCACTACAAACATATTTTGGCGCAACAACAATTTAAACGACACACTATGTTAAAAAAATGGGCTAAAAGAATTGGCTACACCTTACTAGCGGTTTTTATTTTAATCAATATTATTGCCGCTTTTCAGGCCTATAAGTTTACTCATTTTTATGCAGGTGCACCAAAGCCAAAAAAGCCTTCAGAAATGTCTGGTTCAGAAAAAGCCAGTGCTATTTTTTTTGGTGTACAATATCCAAAAAGTAAAGTGGTAGATTCTTTTTTAGTTGCGCACGATACTGTTTTTCTTACAACACAAGATAGCGTTCGTTTAGAAAGTTGGTATGCAGCTGCAGATACTTCAAATGGAAAAATTCCACGCGGCACCGTACTTATGTTTCATGGACATGGTAGTAGTAAAAGTGGCATCATTGCAGAAGCTACGGCGTTTCATGAAATGGGTTATCATATTATGGTAACAGATTTTAGAGCGCATGGTAATAGTGAGGGGTCTACTACTTCTATTGGTATGTATGAAGCGCGCGATGTAAAAGCCGTGTATGATTATGTACAGGCAAAACAAGAAAAAAATATTGTGCTCTATGGTATTTCTATGGGCGCTGCTACGATTACAAAAGCCGTTTCAGAATTTGGCCTTAAGCCTTCCAAAGTAATTTTAGAAATGCCTTTTGCAACCTTACAAGACGCCGTAGCAGGACGTATGCGCACCATGGGACTTCCATCAGAACCATTAAGCACACTTCTTACTTTTTGGGGTGGTGTAGAACTTGGCGCTTGGGCTTTTAATTACCAACCGCAAAAAGACGCTGCTGCTATTAACTGTCCGGTCTTATTGCAGTGGGGCGTTACGGATCCGAGAGTAACGGAATCTGAAACCCATCAGATATTTAAAAATTTAGCGAGCCGTGACAAAGAACTCATTAAATATTTACAAAGCGGACATCAGAGCCTTTGTAAAAATGAAAAGAGTAAATGGTATATGACCGTTGGTCGCTTCTTAATGATGTAATATTACCAGTTGCTAAAGCGGATACCTACTGCAAAAGGATACTGTTCTAATCTGGTATAAGAATCATGCAAAGTGTTTAAACTGTATGAGCCATAAAGCTTAACGGGTCCAATACCTAGTTCACCAATTAGCGCAGTTCTAAAAGGAGACAAGTCAAAGTCACCTTTATATTTTTGTTTACCACGCTCTTCACTTTTTTGCTTAACCCTGCTACCTACTAAATAACCTGCACTCACACCCGCACTAAAACTAAATCCTTTTTTATTGCCAGGTGTTGTATTAATGTGTAACATTAATGGTACACTTAAGTAGCCGGCAAATAATTTATTTTTAGAAAACGAAATTGAATCGTTGTATAGATAAGGGAAACTTTCTTTTCTGTAAGAGACGCGCGAGTCGTATCTGAAATTATACATTTCCATACCCATACCATATTTTAAAAA
>JBIIZN010000127.1:0-4254 GCA_044346275.1 Sediminibacterium sp. | reverse complement strand
GCCAATGGCTTAGCCATGGTAAATACTATTAACGCTACAATTGATTTAAGTGAAAAAACTAATTCAAACATTAAAACATATCTGGGCAATTGATGAGCTTCGTAACAAAATTGTTGTTACGCTTGCTCTTGTACTAACATATCGTTTAGGTACCCAGATTACACTTCCTGGTATTGATCCAAATAAAATAGAAGCGGCTTCTGCTGCTGCACAAGGCAACGGCCTACTTGGCATATTTGATATGTTTGCAGGTGGTGCCTTTTCTCAAGCATCTATTTTAGCACTTGGTATCATGCCTTATATTTCTGCTTCTATTTTTATGCAGTTAATGACCATCTTGGTTCCTCAATTGCAAAAAATTCAAAAAGAAGGAGATAGCGGACGTAAAAAAATTAACCAATGGACACGTTATCTAACAGTGATTGTTACAGCGTTCCAAGCGGGTGCTTACGTTGCTTATTTAAATAGCCCAGGTTATGCGCCAGCAATCATTGCAGCGTATGCGCCTTATTTCTGGTTCTCTACCGTTATCACATTAACAGCAGGTACTTTGTTTGTAATGTGGCTTGGTGAAAAAATCCAGGACAAGGGATTAGGTAATGGTACTTCAATCATTATCATGGTGGGTATTTTAGCTCGTTTGCCACAATCTATTATCCAGGAGTTCAGCGCAAAGGGCCAAAAAGGCGGCGGCGGACTTTTAATATTTTTAATTGAGGTTGCTATTTTAGTGGCCATTATTATGGGTCTTATTATTCTTGTGCAAGGGGTTCGTAAAATTGCAGTGAACTATGCAAAGCAAATTGTTGGCAGCCGTCAATTTGGTGGCGCACGTCAATTTTTACCTGTTAAAGTAAATAGTGCAGGTGTAATGCCAATCATTTTTGCACAAGCAATTATGTTCTTACCAACGCTTGCTTCATTTACCAATTTGGATTCTGCGCAAGGGATTGTAAAAGTATTCAACGACCATAGTAGTTGGGCTTATATGGCTATCTATTCTATCATGGTAATTGGATTTACTTTCCTTTACACAGCACTTATCTTTAATCCAAAACAAATCTCTGAAGATTTAAAACGCAATAACGGATTTGTACCAGGTATTAAACCAGGACAACCCACAGCCGATTATATTGGAGCAATCATGGACAAAATTACTTTACCAGGCGCTATCTTTTTAGCTCTCGTAGGTATTATGCCAGGCTTTGCTCAACGCTTAGGTGTTACCCAAGGGTTCAGCTCATTTTTTGGAGGCACTTCATTATTAATTATGGTGGGTGTTGTACTTGATACACTTCAACAAATTGAAACCTATTTATTAATGCGTCAGTACGATGGATTAATGGAAGGCGGACGTGTACAAGGCAGACAAGTTGATGCTGCAAGTGGCATGTAATATTATTTGATAAAACGATAATAAAACCTGTCAGTGCTTGTGGCCTGACAGGTTTTCTTTTTTAAAAATGACCCGAAGAAATATTGGTATGATGTATAAAACCGAAGCAGAAGTAGCACTGATGAAAGAGGCGGCTTTGCTAGTGAGTAAAGCACTTACTGAAGTAGCTGGCTTTATTAAGCCAGGCGTAACTACTTTGCAAATTGACAAGTTATGTGAAACAGTGGTAAAAGACCATGGTGCTGTTCCTTCATTTTTTAATTATAGAGGGTATCCTTTTAATATTTGTGCTTCTGTTAACGATGTGGTAGTACATGGATTTCCAAACGAAACACCCATCAAAAATGGTGATATTGTTTCTATAGATTTGGGTGTTATTTTAAATGGCTGGCATGGTGATCATGCATATAGTTTTATTGTAGGTGAAGTGGCGCCAGAGATTTTAAACCTTGTAAAAGTCACCAAAGAATCGCTTTATAAAGGCATCGAAAAAGCAACGGTTAACAACCGTATTGGTGATATCTCATATGCGATTCAAGAGCATACTGAATTTAAAAATGGATATGGTGTTGTACGTGAATTAGTAGGGCATGGGCTTGGTAGAAACTTACACGAAGACCCGCAAGTACCTAATTATGGCAAGCGTGGCAATGGACCAAAGCTTAAAGAAAATTTAGTACTTGCTATTGAGCCCATGATTAATTTAGGTACGCATAAAGTATACACCGATGATGATGGTTGGACCGTAAAAACACAGGACGGAAAAGTGTCTGTTCATTTTGAACATGATATTTGTGTGAAAAGAAATGAAGCGCTTATTTTATCTGATTTTAGCATCATCGAAGCAGCAGAAAAAGCAAACACAAATTTAAATAGCAGCTACTATTAATATTTTATTCAACTGCCATGCGTGAAAGATTAGTAGTGATAGGTGGTGGTGCAGCAGGTTTTTTTTGTGCCGTAAATGCAGCTCATTTGCATCCGGGTTTGCAAGTAGTACTTGTAGAAAAGTCAAATAAGTTACTCGCTAAAGTAAAGATCAGTGGTGGCGGCAGGTGTAATACAACGCATGCCTGTTTTGAACTTCCGGAGCTTGTGCAAAAATATCCGCGTGGTCAAAATTTTTTAAAAAAAACATTTCATTGGTTTAATACACAAAACACCATCGAGTGGTTTGCGGAGCGAGGCGTTGATTTACACACTGAATCGGATGGTCGTATGTTTCCTACAACCAATGATTCGCAAACGATCATTGATTGTTTGTTAAAAGAAGCAGACAAATACAAAGTTCAAGTTCAAATACAAACTGCCGTAGAAAAAATTACCGTAAATGATACGGGTATTTTTTTATTACAAACATCTAGCAAAATAATCGAAGCCAATTTTGTATGTGTAGCAGCGGGGGGATTTCCAAAAGCACATCAGTTTGATTTTATCACAAGCCTTGGACATACCATTGAAACGCCCGTTCCATCACTTTTTACATTTAACATGCCGGGTAATCCTATCACCGAACTCATGGGTGTAAGTGTACCAGAAGCGCAGGTAAAAATTAGCGGCACTAAAATTTCTGCAACTGGGCCACTTCTTATCACGCACTGGGGTATGAGTGGGCCTGCCATTTTAAAATGCTCGGCTTGGGGTGCTAGAGAACTTGCTAATTTAGGTTATCAGTTTACCATTCGCGTTAATTGGATCCCTGCTTATGCCGAGCAGGATTTACGCACAGCTTGGCCCTTAATTAGAGCCGAGCAAGGGAATACTAAAATGGGTGGACGTAATCCATTTGAACTCCCTAGTAGGCTATGGTTGCATTTGCTGAACGTTTCTGGGATAGATGCCGGAGCCAGTTGGGCAACGCTTACATCGGGCGCCCAAAATAAACTCATTATTGCATTAACGGGCTTTGAATGTAAAGTGTCGGGTAAAACTACTTTCAAAGACGAATTTGTTACCTGTGGGGGCATAAAATTATCCGAAATTGATGCCAATACCATGCAAAGTAAAATCCACAAAGGACTCTATTTTGCGGGTGAAATCATGGATATTGATGGCATTACTGGAGGGTTTAATTTTCAAAATGCTTGGACCTCTGGCTGGATTGCAGCCAAGTCTATTGCCGACGCGGCAAAAAATGCCTAAAATCCATTATTTATTGGGTGTTTGATGGTTTTTTTAGACCTTTTTTCATACTTTTGCACCCCCGAATTTATTAAACCATCGGGGTTATTTTATGCAAATTTTCCGTAAACAATTAAACGCAGATGCTCAGGACAGCACTGGTGCCGAGGCAACAGCTGTAACTGCGACAACAAATGCCCCTGCAGCAGCGCCAGTTGTAGAAACTGCGCACGATGATTTTGACTGGAGCATTGACAAACGTAACGTAAGTCATTATGCCGAAGCAGAAAGAGTAAAGTATGATAAAGTGTATGATGACACTTTCGTACAAATCCAAGATGGCGAAATCATGAATGGTATCGTTGTTGCTTTAACAAAAACAGATGTTGTAATCAACATTGGTTTTAAAAGTGATGGCCTTATTTCTTCTAACGAATTCCGTGATCTTCAAGGATTAAAAATTGGTGATGAAGTAGAAGTGATGGTTGTTGAAAAAGAAGACCGTCAAGGAAATTTACACCTTAGCCGCAAATCTGCACGCATCTTCCGTGCTTGGGAAAGAATTATGGAAGTGCACAAAACAGGTGAAGTGGTTACTGGTACTGTTACCAGCAAAACAAAAGGTGGCTTGATCGTTGATGTATTTGGTATGGAAACTTTCTTACCAGGTTCTCAAATTGATGTGAAGCCAGTTACTGATTACGATCAGTTTGTTGGTAAAACAATGGAATTTAAAG
>JBIIZN010000125.1:0-4270 GCA_044346275.1 Sediminibacterium sp. | reverse complement strand
ATCAAGTCCACCTTTTAATGGCGACTTTACTTGGAGTACAATTTTCAAATACAATGATGGGAACTGGGATTGGATTTATAACGTTGGGGGATATAATGGATTAGTATTAACAGCACTTGGTAAACCTGCATTAAGCTGGGGAGGTTGGTTTAATAATAAGATTGATGGAAGTGCAGAAGCATCATTGACAAATGGCAATTACTATATGTTAACTTTTGTCAGAAGTGGAAATGCGATATCCTGTTATTTACAAGCTAGCCCATATGGAGTTGGAAGTAATGTTTCTGGTAATATATCCTTGGTAACTCCACTAATAGGCAAGGGGCCGGGAGGGGAAGCTTGGCAAAACGGTATTGTAAATCTTATATTACTATATAATAGAGCTTTAACACAAAGTGAGATTACTCAAAATTATAACACTTATGCTGCTAGGTTTGGATTTAGTGCTGCAGCCATTTCTTCTAATTCGATTACCGCATCCATTACGGGTTCTACTCCCACACTCACCATCACGGGTGATGGCTGTGTAAATAAAACTACACTATCCACCCCTGCGGGAGCCTCAGCCTATGCTTGGTACAAAGACAATGTGGCGATTTCAAGTGCAACAAGTAATGCCTATATCCCTACTGCTGCAGGGGCCTATCATGTACAAGTAACGAGTGGTTCATGTTCTACTACTTCAACTGCTACTACCATTTATATTTGTGGCAGGACCGCAAATGGTCAGATGTCTATTCTAGAAACCTCTACCACTTTGGTAAGTAAAGAGGGAGCTTTAAATAATGGAAATGGGGTAGATGATAGGGGATTACTCTTAACAAAGCCATGGGCTTATGGAACTGTGATTTCTCCATACACTTCAAAAGTTTGGATGGATAGAAATTTAGGTGCTACACAAGTAGCCACAGGTGTTAATGATGTTGCATCTTATGGGGATTTATACCAATGGGGAAGAGCAATGGATGGTGGGCAACTTAGAACAGCTCCAAATACCGCCACTCAATTGCCAACGTTTACAACGCAAAGCACTTTTTACATCACAACACAACCATGGACGAGTGATGCAAATTGGTATACAAAAACAGGAAGCACTTGGAATCAACAGCCTTGGAATAACACAGACGGCGGTGTAAATAATCCATGTCCAACTGGATTTAGAGTACCAACAACATCGGAATGGAATGCTGAATTGAATGGCATGACTAGTGCAGGTATTGTCCCAGGGTGTTGTTCTGCAAGTGGTTCTACTGTTGCTAATGGTGCATTAAATTCTTTCTTAAAAATTCCACAAGCAGGAGTTTATGAAGGAGGCACTTCTGTTATTACAACAAAAACTGTTTTTTGGACAACTGATAGGCTTGATAATATGAGTGCTAATGAAATAAGATTTATGCCTACTCAAGGTGTATATCAAAATGCTAATCATTATAGGTTCAGGTATTCTGTAAGGTGCATTGCAAAATAATTTAATTGAAAAAAATCTTAACCATATTATCCCTTTTCTCCGCATTCATTTCCAATGCGCAAACAGTAAATATTACTTCAAGTGCATCTGGTGCTGTATGTTCTGGTGCCAATGTATCATTTACTGCTAATGCAACTGGTTTTACAAATCCTTCTTATCAATGGTATGCAAATGGAACTTCAATTTTGGGAGCTACATCCTCCACCTATTCGTCTACTAGCTTAACAAATGGGGTTCAGGTATATGTAAGAGTAACGGAAGGTACTGTTGAAGGGGCGATCGTTACGGATGGATTGCGCTTTAACTTAGATGCTGGAAATAGTGCTTCTTATTCTGGGACGGGTCCCACTTGGAATGATTTAAGTGGCAATGGGAATCATGGGACATTATCAGGTGCCACACTACCAACATATAGTTCAGATAACGGAGGTTGTTTTGTTTTCAATGGATCAAACAGTAACGTTAATTTAAATAAAAATTCTACTGCAATAGGTATTTACGATAATTCTTACACGGCAGATGCTTGGGTTTATCCCACTGACTTAGGTGGTGATAGGGGGATGTTTGGCGATGAGGTAGCAGCAGTTAGGCAAGGTCTTCATCTAATTTTTAGAGGTGGCACCATTCATCAAGGCCATTACTCTTCAGATGCAAATATAGGTTCAGTTACAGCCAATAACTGGTGGCATATCGTTTTTACATTTGACAAAGCCACTGGTGCGACTAAAATGTATAAAAACGGCGTAGATCAGGGAAACTCCGGAACTATTCAGTCTTATATTGGAACATCAAGTATACACTTAGGGCAAGGATTTGGGAATACAGGTTTTTTCCAAGGAAAAGGTGCCGTGTATAAAATGTACAATCGAGTTTTATCAAGCGCTGAGGTCACAACTAATTATAACGCCCTTAAAAACCGCTTCGGTGGAACTGCGGTAAGTTCTACTCCTATAACAATTACTGTGAATGCAGCACCAGCCACTCCAGTTATTACAGTAAGTGGGGACGCATGTGTGAATAAATCCACCTTAAGCACTCCTGCAGGATTAACTGCCTATGCTTGGCAAAAAGACAATGTAGCTATTCCCGGTGCAACTGTGAGAACATATACTCCTACAACAGCCGGCGATTACAAAGTTCAAGTAACGAGTGGTTCATGTACCAATACTAGCACAGTAACTACTATTTATGCCTGTGCTAAAACACCAGAAGGAAAGATGTTACCCATTATATCTTCGACAACTATGGTAGCCACTTCTGGTGAAATAAGTAATAAAAATGGTGTGGACGAAAGAGGACTAATTTTAACTAACTCGGTCACACCTATCACAAATGGCTTAATGTTATATTTAGATGCAACTAAGTCAGCTTCTTATGGAGGTATAGGCACGACATGGAATGATATAAGTGGGCAATTGCCTGCTGGGTCGGCCACCTTAGTGGGTAATCCTACCTTTGCTTCAGGAAGCTTCACATTTGGACCAAATATGAATGCTTCAACATCAAAGACGTATACGATTAGTAATCAGTTAACCTTAATCGCATGGGTAAATCCATCTCAAGCACAATCTACTTTTACTGGCGTTATTTTTCGTCGAACGAGTTCTGATGGTGGGGGTACTGGTATTTTTTTATCAGGTAATATTTTACACTATGATTGGGACAACCAACATTGGGGCTGGAGATCCAATATAACAGTGCCTAATAATCAATGGTCCATGATTGTAATATCCGTGAAAGAAACAGAACTTACTGCCTATTTATGCAATGCAAGCGGAATAATTTCTGATACCAGAGGAAACGGACATGGTTCTTTAACTAGTAAAGGAGCCACTAATTTTCATATTGGCCTAGATCCATATCCAGGTAGAGAATTCAGAGGCAAAATGGGAACAGCCATGGTCTATTCTGTTGGTTTATCAACTGCAGATATCACTACCATTTTTAACGCACAAAAAGCAGCATTTGGCATAAACTAGTTATGAAAAATTTAATCACCATATTATTCATCTTTTCCGCATTTATCTCCAATGCGCAAAGAACTATGTTTGGTGGGCAAAATAATTACGTGGCGCCGGTGGCTCCAGCTACAGTACCCACCACTAACCTTATTTTATATCTAAATGCAAACTCCTATGCTGGCAATGGAGTTGCATGGAATGATAATAGTTCGCAAAACAATCATGCAACATTGGTAGGAAATCCTACGTATACTTCAAGCCCTGCAAGTTTTACTTTTGGGCCAAATGTAATTGCCACCACTACAAAAAGTAATGTTGCCTTGTCTGCCGCCACTTTTGTGGCCTGGGTTAATCCTTCACAAACACAAGGGGGTTATACAGGAGTTATTTTTAGTAGAAATGGATTTGGCGGAAGTACTGTGCCTGCTACAGGTTTGGATTTGTATACCTCTAATTCTGTTGGATATCATTGGGCAGATCATGCATCAACCTACAATTGGAATTCCAATTTATATGTTCCAAATAATGAATGGTCCATGATTGCGGTGACTGTAAGTGCAACTACCGCAACTGCCTACCTCTGTAATACAATTGGAATTACAACGGCTACTAATACTTTTTCACATGCTACCTTATCTGGTCTTAATTTTTTTATTGCATGTGATCCAGTGCTTGTTGCTACAAGAGCATTTACAGGAAAAATAGCAAGAGCCATGGTGTATTCCAGTGCCTTAACCCAAAATGATATTACAAACATCTTTAACGCCCAAAAATCAACCTTTGGTTTATAAACTAGTTATGAAAAAACTTTTCACCATATTATTCATCTTCTCCGCATTCA
>JBIIZN010000124.1:0-4284 GCA_044346275.1 Sediminibacterium sp. | reverse complement strand
ACAGCTTGTTCTAGACCGGTTGGTGATGCACATTGGCGTCCACACCACGAGCACGTGGGTCAAACAGGTGTTCAGGTTGCTCCTAATTTATACATTGCTATTGGTATTTCGGGTGCTATCCAACACCTTGCTGGCGTTAATAGAAGTAAAACCATTGTGGTGATTAATAAAGACCCAGAAGCGCCATTTTTTAAAGCCGCCGACTATGGAATTGTAGGTGACGCCTTTGAAGTACTACCTAAATTAACCGATGCGATTAAAAAAATGAAAGCATCTGCTTAGTTTTTGTAGGCCTTCTGTTCAATTCTATATTTTTTGAATTAATTTCGTGGTGTCTATGAAAAAAATAGAACTCGAAATAGTAGCCCTGTCCCATAGTATTACCCAATCGCATTCCTATGCCGTTGTACTAGGTGAAGCAGGCGGTGGCACTAGAAGGCTTCCTATTGTAATTGGCGGTTTTGAAGCGCAGGCTATTGCTGTTGCTTTAGAGGATATGCACCCTAGCAGACCCCTCACCCACGATTTACTCAAAAACTTCATGACGGCTTTTCATGTAGAGCTTCAAGAGATCATTATCAACGATTTACAGGAAGGTATTTTTTATGCCAAATTGGTTTGCTTTACCGACCATGATACCATCGAAATAGATTCTCGAACTTCCGACGCCCTGGCTTTAGCCGTTCGTTTTGGATGCCCTATTTATACTTATGAGCATATTTTAGAAAATGCAGGCATTTTAATGGATGAAGGAGGCACAAGTAAACAAAAAATAGAAGCCGTTGGCGTGGAGGAGCCTTTCGAAGACCAAGAAGATATTACCAAATTAGACATCGTTGCACTAGAACAATTATTACAAGAGGTTTTAGAGAGCGAAGATTATATTAGAGCCATCGCTATTCGTGACGAAATCAATAAAAGGAAAACCAAATGATTTGTTTTCCATCCTGTAAAATCAACCTAGGATTACGTATCACACAAAAAAGAGCGGACGGATTTCATGCGTTAGAAACCGTTTTTTACCCGATCACATTAAGGGATGCACTTGAAATTATTATTGAACCAGATACAAATGCGGCGCCCATATCATTTACAAGTTCTGGATTAGCCATTAACGGCGACCCTTCCGATAATTTATGTTACAAAGCCTACTTCCTTTTAAAAAAGGATTATCCGAGTATCCCAAATATTAAAATGCATTTGCATAAAACAATTCCAATGGGTGCAGGACTGGGAGGTGGATCATCGAATGGTGCATTTACACTTGTAGCACTCAACCAACTTTTTAATTTACAAATACCAGAGCAGGCGCTTTTAGACTATGCCTTACAATTAGGTAGTGATTGTCCTTTTTTTATTATCAACACACCCGCATTTGCAACAGGTAGAGGAGAAATTTTAAAACCAATAAATGTAAACCTTGATGGTTACAGTATTGTAATAGTAAATCCAGGTATTGCCATCTCTACTAAACTTGCTTTTTCATTGATTACGCCAAAAGTTTCAGATACAAATATGGAAGCTATTATTTGCGAACCGGTAACTTCATGGAAAGAAAATTTGATCAATGATTTTGAAGCACCCATATTTAATTCCTTTCCTGAATTAGCAAACATCAAAGAAACACTCTATCAAAAAGGTGCTGTGTACGCATCTATGACAGGCACTGGTAGTACGGTCTATGGAATTTTTCCCACATCTATGATGGACACTTTAGATTTTAATTTTCCTTCTCATTATTTTATTGCTACTGCATCTTAAAGAAATATGGCAGAAACCCACATAAAATTTAATTGGGAAAGCAAAAATCAATGCTTAAGTTAGCAACTATGAAAATGGCTGTTAAAACAATCAGGTACCTCTATAGCTTCTACGCCCTAACCACTTTTATAGGAGTGATGCTTGCTCTTATGCCCTTTGTTTTTATTTCACTCTCCTTTGGCCGCGTAAAAGGCGGGAATTATATCTATCATTTGTGTAAAATATGGGCTTCCGTTTGGTATGTTTTTTTAGGCGTACGACACCAAGAAATCCATGAAATAGAACATGAAAAAAACAGGCAATATATTTTTATTGCCAACCACAATTCCTACATGGACATTCCTCCCATTGTATTACTCAAGCATAGCCCACTTCGCATATTAGGCAAATATGAATCATCAAAAATCCCTGTATTTGGCTGGATGTATAAACAAGCAGTGATACTAGTTGACAGAAGTAATGCCGAAAGAAGATCTCAAAGTGTTCGGGAACTAAAACAAGCTATTGAAGACGATTTATCCATTTTTTTGTTTCCTGAAGGAACTTTTAATGAATCGGAACAACCCCTTAAATCCTTTTTTGATGGGGCTTTTAGAATCGCTATTGAAACACAAACCCCCATCAAGCCACTACTATTTATTGACACCATTGAGCGGATGCATTTTAGTTCGGTGTTTTCAATAACGCCGGGTAAAAGCAGGGTGGTTTATTTAGCTGATATACCAGTAGAAGGTTTAACCATGGAGGACCTACCTGCGTTAAAAGCAAAAGCCTATCAGTTAATGGAAGAAGGCCTCAAAAGATACCGTAAATACCCAACCGTTTTAAGCGTATTTTAGCATAAAATTGGGCCTTTGTTTGCAGAAATCATTATACCGCTTGCTTTACCTAAAAACTATACATGGGCCATCCCTGCTAGGTTTCAGGCGCTTGTGAGCCCCGGCATTAGAGTTGAAGTATTACTTGGGCGCAACAAAAAATATGCAGGTATCATTAAAAAAATTACCCTCGAAAAGCCAGCTGCTTTTGAACCCAAAGAAATCTTACAAGTTATAGACGAAACCCCCATCTTACATCCTACACAACTAGCATTTTGGGAATGGATTGCGTCTTATTATATGTGTACCGAAGGGGAAGTGATGCAAGCTGCTGTTCCAGCCAATTTAAAATTAACCAGCGAAAGTATTTTAATTTGGAATGAAGACCGCACACTGGATTTTTCTGATTTAAGTGATAACGAATATATAGTAGCCGAAGCACTGCATATTAAAAAGGAGTTAAGACTTTCGGAAGTACAACAATTAGTGGACAGTTCACACGTGTATCCGCTCATTAAAAAACTCATTGAAAAAGAAGTATGCTTTATTTGGGAAGCATTAAAAGATAAATACAAAGCAAAAAGGGAAACCTTTATTCGTTTATCAGAGGCTTATAAAAGTGAAGCTGCACTTGAAACACTTTTAAACAACTGGACAAAGGCACCGAGGCAAATGGAACTGCTACTTGCATTTATGCATTTGCAAAAGACAGCGCCAGAAGTGATTCAATCGGAGCTCTTAAAAAAATCGGGGGCGAATGCCGCACAATTAAAAGGCCTCCTAGAAAAAGGAATTTTGATAGCAGAAAAAAAAGCGGTAGACCGTTTTAATTATGGAATTGACAATACCGAATTAGAAAACACGTATACCCTATCTGAAGCACAAACAAATGCCTATAATAACCTCATTACCTTATTTGATACAAAACCTGTTTGCTTACTACATGGGATAACCGCTAGTGGTAAAACCCAAATTTATATTAAACTCATAGAATCCTTTATAGCAAAGGGTGAGCAAGCATTATACATGCTTCCTGAAATTGCTTTAACGGCGCAAATGATACGCAGGTTGCAATTTTACTTTGGTGATAAAATAGCTATTTACCATTCTAAATTTAATGCCAACGAACGCGTAGAAATTTGGAACAAAGTAAACTCGGGGCAAATAAAAATTGTACTAGGCGCTAGATCGGCACTACTGTTACCCTTTAAAAATTTAGGACTTATTATTGCCGATGAAGAGCATGATCCTTCCTATAAACAACAAGACCCTGCACCAAGGTATCATGCAAGAGACGCTGCCATCTATTATGCAACTCTATTTAATGCCAAAGTGTTATTAGGTAGCGCAACACCTTCCATAGAATCGTATTACAACGCACTTCAACATAAATTTGGACTCGTAACATTACAAGAACGCTTTGGAGCAGCTACACTCCCCACCATTGATATTATCAATGTTCAAAAATTACCTAAAAAAGGAAAAGTAGCACTCACCGAACCACTTATAGAAGCTATTAAAGAAACACTGGCAAAAAATAAGCAAGTCATTTTATTTCAGAATAGAAGAGGCTATGCCCCCTATATGATTTGTGATACCTGCGGATGGATTCCACAATGTAAACAGTGCGACGTAACCCTCACCTACCACAAAGCAAAAAATACATTAACCTGTCATTACTGCGGCAGCAATTATCCGGTTGTAA
>JBIIZN010000038.1:0-14028 GCA_044346275.1 Sediminibacterium sp. | reverse complement strand
CAAGCATTATTAGCAGAGGCGCTAGCCGTAGCAGCAGCTTCTGATGTTATAGTTGCTGTAGTAGGTGAGGCCAGTGAAATGAGTGGTGAAGCAGCCAGTAGATCAAGCCTCGACATTCCTGAAAGTCAACAAAAATTAATTGAAGCATTATCTAAAACGGGTAAGCCGCTCGTACTCGTACTCATGAATGGTAGACCGCTAACCATTGCCAATGAATTAAAATCTGCAACGGCTGTGCTAGATGTTTGGCATGCTGGTACCGAAGCCGGTAATGCGGTAGCTTCTGTTTTATATGGCGATTACAATCCGGCAGGTAAATTAACCATGAGTTTTCCGCGTAATGTGGGACAAATTCCTATTTATTATAGTGTGCGCAATACAGGTAGACCCAATGGTGGCGATGTTTTTGGAAAATATAAATCCAATTATTTAGACGTCGAAAATTCACCCTTATTGCCTTTTGGATATGGGTTAAGTTATACTACGTTTAGTTATGGAAAACCTGTTTTGTCTGCTCCAACACTTACTGCCAATGCTTCATTAACGGCGTCTGTAACCCTTACCAATACAGGTAATTATGATGGAGAAGAAGTCGTGCAGTTATATATCAAAGATGATGTTGCTAGTATTACAAGACCCTTAAAAGAATTAAAAGGTTTTCAAAAAGTATTTTTGAAAAAAGGTGAAAGTAAAACGGTAACCTTCACCATTGATGAAAAGTTATTGCGCTTCTATAATGCAGATTTAAAGCATACAAGTGAAAAAGGGAGTTTTCAAGTATATATTGGCACAAATGCCTTAGTTGAAAATTCAGTATCTTTTCAATTAAAATAATTTAAATACCATTTATATGACCAACCGTCGTCAATTTGTACAAAAATCTTCGTTATTAGGCATGGGATTTTTACTCAATAAAGCGGCAGGCTTTGCCATGCCTCCACTTACACAAAATTATACCAGTAATAGACCTGCTGTAGCTGATCGAAATTTTAAAAGTGCAGCTGTAGAGGCAGTGATTGAGCAAGTTAAAAAAGACTTGCCCAATAAAGAACTGGGTTGGTTATTTGAAAACTGCTTTCCAAACACATTAGACACCACCGTCGATTTTGAAATGGTAAATGGAAAGCCTGATACCTATGTGATTACCGGAGATATTGATGCTATGTGGCTTAGGGATAGTACGGCGCAGGTTTGGCCTTATTTACCACTCACAAAAAATGATAAGCCCCTTCAAACACTTATTGCAGGTGTAATCAATAGACAAACAAAATGTATTTTACTGGATCCATACGCCAACGCATTTTATAAAGACGTCAATAAAGTAAGTGAGTGGAAAGATGACCTTACAAAAATGCAGCCTGGTATTCATGAGCGTAAATGGGAAATTGACAGTTTATGTTATCCGGTAAGACTTGCTTATGGTTATTACAAGCAAACTGGAGATACTTCTGTTTTTGATGCCGATTGGAAAGCTGCACAAAAATTAATTCTAGATACTTTTACCGAGCAACAACGCTTTAATGGTAATGGCCCTTATAGTTTTCAGCGAACCACCGCTTGGGCCACCGACGGTGTGCCATTGAGCGGTTATGGTTATCCAGTAAAACCATGTGGCCTAATTGTTTCTACGTTTAGACCTAGTGACGATTGTACTTTACTGCCTTACCTTGTGCCAAGTAATATGTTTGCCATTAATATTTTAGGTAAGATGGCGGAGTTATTGCAACTACCTACTGTTAATGAGCCAGCTCTTGCTAAAAGAGCACTTGCATTAAAAGCACAGGTAGAGGCTGCCTTTAAACAACATGGTATTATTCAACACCAGCAGTTTGGAAAAATTATTGGTTTTGAAGTCAATGGTTATGGAAGTTTTCATATGATGGATGACGCTAATGTTCCTTCATTATTATCCCTTCCATACCTTGGTGCTATTGAACCTAACAATCCGCTTTATTTAAATACACGTAAACTGGTGCTATCTGAAAACAATCCATTCTTCTATAAAGGTAAAGCTGGTGAAGGGATTGGAGGTCCGCACACAGGTGCCGATACCATTTGGCCCATGAGTATTATTTTACGCGCCATAACAAGTGTGGATGATAAAGAAATCACACACTGTGTTAGAAACCTAATGCAAACGCATGCGGGCACTGGATTTATGCACGAATCATTTCATAAGGATGATGCTACTAAATTTACCCGTAAATGGTTTGCTTGGGCCAATACCTTATTTGGCGAACTCATTTATAAATTGCATCAAGAAAAGCCAGTGCTTTTAAAGCAAATTTAATTATAGGTGTACTTGAAAACCAGCAGCAATCCATCTGCTTGGCATGATAGCGCCGAGTAAATCGGAGTATGGCGTATTGGTTAGGTTGGTTATTTCTACAAACACATTGCTACTTCTTTTTTTAAGAAGCCAAGCGCATTTGGTATTTACTAGAAAATAATTAGTAGAGAGTGCCGCATTAATTGCAGACGCTGTTTGTGCATTTCTAATTTTGTACACACTGTTTACGGATAATTGTAATTGACGTGCTCTAAAAATTATTTGCTCATTCCATAAAAATCTGGCGTGAGAGGAAATGTAAAAAGAAGGTGTTTTATTGGGGCTAGTAGAAGCAAGCCATACCAGTCCTGTACTAATATTTAATTCGACATCTTCACCCCATTTTTTGTTGTAAGTAAGATCTGTTTCAACTCCTTTTGTTTGTACCGACGATATATTACTAGCAAGTGAATAGTTTCCGGTTATGACTAAATTTGATTGGCGCGGCATCATAGGAAAAGGGGTAGGGGTCCAGTCAATTAAATTATTTTGATCCCTAAAAAATACAGTGGCGCCCCATTTAAAATGAGTGCCCATTCTATAATCGGCACCTAGCTCGTAACTCCAAGATTTTTCTGTTTGTAAATAAGGATTACCAATGCTGCCTCCAGTTACAAGGGATTTATTATAGTTGTTATATCGCTCCGTAAAGTCTGCGTCACGAACGCCTTTACCAATAGAGGCCCGTGTTGTTAAGTTGCCGTTTACCCATGAAGCATTCACCTGTGGAATAATCACCCAGCCGTAGCTCTGGTCCCAATCTATTCGAAGGCTCTCGTTGATAAATATATTTTTAGGAAGTTTATGAGTAGCAATTACAAATGCTGCACCGTGCGCTAAATCATGATTGCCCCTGTCGTTGGATCTAATTTTTTTATGGATCCACTGAGCACCTGTAACAATTTGATGATTGGGGTTACGTGAAAACTGAACCGTTCCTTGCGCTACAAATAGCGATGTTTTATTTTCATTGAAACTGCCAGCGGGATTAAATCTAAATCGGTCTGATAAATTTTTATAGGCAGCATCAAATTTTACAGTGGTGTGTGCATACTGCTTATGTACACTCATTTGCGTCCAATTGCTTTTTACAATTTCTGAGGCAGTATCACTTTTAAAAGTGGTGTAAAAATTTTGTGCATTAAAGTCTCTACTATCGTTGGCGTATAAAATATGCAGCTTCCAGTCTGATGCAAAATTGTAATTGAAATTAGCTGCGTAAAATGAATTATTAAAATAGCCCTTGGTGCCTCTTAATTGTTCTCCATCGGCTTTATTTTGTTGCGAAGACAGGCTTAGTTTCCATTTTTGTTTTTGAACCCCCCACCAAATATTATTGGAACGTGAATTGTAACTACCCCATTTGCTACCAACGCTTAATTTGTGACCGTTTTTTTGTTGTAGCCCGTTGGTAATAATATTTACAACGCCTCCAATGGCGTCAGAACCATAAATTGCAGAAGCGGCGCCTTTAATAATTTCAATTCTGTTGATATCATCTGGGTGAAGTGGTATGTAGCCATTAAAATGACCCGTTAGTGGATCGTTGATTCTTATGCCATCGATAATTACCAGGACTTGTTGAAAGGTACCGCCTCTAATGATGATATTACTTTGTGTACCAGCAGGACCACGTTGTTGGGTTTCAATGCCAGGTAAATATTTAAGTAGTTCGTCGATGCTACTGATAGGTAAATTTTGTAGGCTAGATCCTTTGATGCTGACAATATTGCGCCCTGTTTCTTTTTCGTGTTGAGGTAACATGCTTGCTGTAACCACCACTTCCGAAAGTTCTGCGTTTTGTGCAATAGTAGATATGCTCAAAATCATCATTAAAATTGCAATTACCAGACGCATCATTTGGGGTATTTTTTGCAAAGGTAAGGCTCAATTACACATGGTTTTTACTAAAAAGGATTAAATTGAAGCATGAAATACTGCTTGACGCTTTTGTTTGCTGTTATTGCCTCCTTTAGTGCTAATACGCAAACCAAAACAGTTTATTACGATATGCAAGGTTTTACTTTATTAGGACGTCCCATGCCTAATGCAACGGTGTATCAACGATTTCCGGATACAATTAAAAATTTACTCCGTAAACCTGTATGGGATTTAAGTAAAAATCCTTCTGGATTTGCAGTGTATTTTGAAACCAATGCCAAACAAATTTCTGCCAAATGGAAAACCGGATCCTCAGTTGTTTTTCAGCACGTGGCGGGCACGCTGGTAAAGGGGCTTGACCTTTATGGACTTGATAATGGCACTTGGTATTTTGCGGGTGTAGGAAAGCCTAATGCCCCTGTTTACCAAGAAGCTAATTTGGTAAAAGATATGGATGGAAACATGCGTCAATATTTATTGTACTTACCTGATTATGAAACCTGCGATTCACTTTTTATTGGCGTAGAAGAAGGCGCTATTATTAATAAGCCCCAGCAAAATTATTTTGATGTACAAAAGCCACTCGTTGTGTATGGGACCTCTATTGTACAGGGTGCTTCTGCTATGCGCCCAGGCATGGCCTATCCTGCACAGCTAGAACGCCGTTTAAAACGTGAAACCATTAATTTAGGTTTTAGCGGAAATGGACAGCTCGATTCTATGCTTGCCGTTATTATGTCGGGCATTGACGCTTCTATGTATGTGATTGATTGTGGACCTAATTTAACACCTGCTATGGCACAGGAAAAAACGGTTCCATTTTTACGTCAACTGCATGCATTAAAACCAGGTGTACCTATTTTAATCGTCGAAAATATTATGTATCCCACCGCTAAATTTAATTTGGTAACGAGACAAAAAATTAATGAAGTCAATCAAATATTTAAAAATGCATACACGCTATTAAAAAAAGAAGGAATGCATAATTTACATTATCTAGAAACTATAAATTTAATTGGCGAAGATGGGGAAGCCACCGTTGATGGTTCTCATATGACCGATTTAGGATTTTACAGAATAACACTCGCTATCGAACAAAAAATCAGATCTATTGAAAAATAGTTGCCTTCTAATTGGATTGTTTTTTTGCGCTTGCGCTTCCACCAAAAACATGCGCCCAGCAGGGTTGCCACATGCGGTAGATAATGATACACGCACCGGAGAAGCTTTTTTTAAACAAGCTGTAAGTTATAATTGGAGAGAGCGCGATTCATTGGCGCTTGAATACGCAAATGCCGGACAAGTACCTGATTTTTATTTCAGTTTTGTACCTGTTACAATGCCTTTTACAATGCCAGATGGAAAAAAAGTCAAAGTCACTTTGTATGTAGCACCCGATTATTTTATGGTGGGAACTAGTAGTAATTGGGCCCGTGTTCCTATATCCCCAATGGCAGCTCAAAAAATTGCTGATGCGTACGGATGCTTTTTGCCAACACCTTCTATGGTAGATGCAATCTATAAAGCAAGCACTGTAAAATTAGCGCCTGTGCCCATGTATGCATACAGGGATAGTACCATTACTATGTGGCAACATCATTTAATGATTGAGGGGCAACGGAAGTGTAAAAAAGGCCTTATTGGTGGTATTAAAAAAGATGTAGTATTAAGTAATAAGGTAGCTGAAAATACAAGACCCAATAGAGTAGCTATTTATGGTTGGCATAACCTTGATGGAAAGCCCATTCAGCCAGTGTATGCGGGACATATAAACTGGTATGTAGATTATAGCCATGGCATTAGGCTTATTGCTAAAAAAGTAAAAATGGATGGTATTTGGGTAGATTATACTGCATTATTTGAAGCAGTTAATGAAACCAAGATGCTACGGTATTAAATTACTTTTCTAATGGTTTAAAAATATTGGAATACATCAGCGGTTGATTGCTGCTATGATTTTTATTAATAATGGCAAGTTGTTCAAGATAGAGGTCTTTTAGTTTTTTAGGGCCTATAATTTTTACATTACTCATCCATCTAAAAATCCATCCAACTAGTTCTCTATTGATACCGCACTGCATTTTCATGCGGTAGTTCCCATTTTTTAATTGGGTAATGGACTGCGTTGCATGCCAGTTGTAATGGCTTAAAAATTCGCCAGTGATACTTGAGAACTCTAATTCAATATCATATGTTTTATTGTCAATATTAGCTGTTAAGCCAAATCTTTTTTGAAGTTCAGCTTTAGCTAGGGGTACTGCTTTTTTATGTGAGAAAGTTTGATTGGTAAGGTTGTAGGCAGTAATTTTTGAAAGATCAATGGTAATAAATGAATTGTTCTTTACAATAAATCCTGCCATATAGTAAGCGCCGTTATGATATACGAGTAGTAGTGGCTTTAGTTTGAATGGATAAGATATGTCTGTCATTACATTTGTCGCATCTCCATAAATATTTAGTATCTCAATAATTTTATTGTTGGCAATTGACCAGATAATATCTTCGGAAACGGTATTAAATGCTGCTGTATATTTTCTTTCAAAAAAATGCGAATTAAAATTTTGTTCAAGTGGAAGTGTCGAATACTTGGTTTTACTCAAGTGCATTATTTTTTTGGCAACGATATCTCTAAATTTATTGATCGATTCGCCGCGGCCTTCTGTAATATAAGTAGTCATCGAAAGCCTACTTAATTGATAGGAGTTTACGTCAAATCCTGTAACTGAAATGGTTGTGTCTGTGTATATCAACCTGTACGTTTTTTGATTGTGTTGCCCAGTGGTTATGTGTAGTTTTTGATTCTTTCTCAGATAATTTTTTTCGAGTTGCGCGAGGTCGTTGTAGATTTGTCTACTCGCTGTTGCAACTCCTTGATTAGCGAGTTCCTTGCAAATACCCTGCACTGTTTGGGGTTCGATTTCTAGAAGTTGATATATAAAATGAAGCCTTTCTAGTTGATTCATAGATTGCAATTTAAATGCAAACATAACGATTAAAAGATCAAAATGTAGCTGATTTAGCTATGTTTGTATTAGACACCACGGTATAAATCGGACTAATCTGGGGGGAGAAGTTATTGATTTAGAGCGTGGTGTTTTTTTTGCGCCCTGCCTTATTGTATTTTTTGCTACAAAGTATTATACATGTTTTCAAAGAAAATTATAAGCTTTCTCTTTGTTTCTTTTTTCATTGTCACTATATCTCATGCACAATGTAAAATATACCAGGGAAGATATGCGTCGTGTAGTCCGGTAGCAGTTACAGAAAGTGGTATTGGTGCTTGAGCATTTGCTGCAGCTGCATATTTGTTATTGTTGTGATGTTTTCTAGTTTTATTTAAATATGTAATCGGCTTTACTAAAACCTGAAACAAATAGAGAAAAAACGCGCTTCTCGATATCATACGTTAGCAAAATAGTATTGTCTTCTTCATCCATGTAATCGCCCACAATAAAGCCTAGTTCGGTTTCTTCTAATTGTCTCTCTAGTAAAACTATAGCTTTATTATCAATATCATTATTGGCAAAACGTGCCGTTATAATTAATTTATTACCTACGTAAAGTTGTAGGGATAAATCTGGGTTTAGAATCAATTTCATAGTATTCAAACGAGATAAGTCTTGGGCAGTAATAGGGATCTTATATCCTTCTCTCATCCCTCCGTTGTTAGAAGATCCTGAGGCTGTCCATTTTCCATTTTTTTTCTCGTAGTCAAATAATGTATTTGCTCCAGCAAATCCAGAAATAGATTCGAGGTAGTGTTCTCCTACTAGCTTGCTTAAAATTTCTTTTGTTGAAAGGTTGTTTGATTGATCATTTTCAAGATCTGCTTTTTTTATATACCCCCGAGTAATGATTCCTTTTGAGTTTTTATAAGAAACATAAATCCAATTTTCAGTTTTGTCTTGACAATTAATAGCAACCTGATCACCAAAAACTAGAAATGCTTTTCTCTGCTGAAAACTAACTTTGCCATTTAATGTAGTGCGGTCATGAAAAAACGCTTTATCGTTTTTTACATTTAATATGCACTGTGATGTTTGGCTCGATGCGCTTGAAATAATGAGTAGGTGAATTAATAAACCAACTCCGAAATGTTTAAATTGGGCGTTAAATGTTTTATGTGACATTCTGTTTATACATATATTAATTTAAATCTACACTTTGTTTTTTATACAAACCGCATTTTTAATATAAAAAATCATTATTATATAATAAAAATATAATATTTTACATTAAATTTAGTAAGTTAATATATTAGGATGTTTTCAATATCTGAAATTCATATAAGTCCATCAACTTAATTAATAATACAAAATATGAAGTATTTATTTTTCTCATTATTACTACTGACCATTTCTTGTTCTCCAATTGTCACATTGCACCCACTCTCTGATAATAAAAATGATTATATTTTTAAAAGAGAATTAATCGGTGAGTGGAAGTCTACAAGTGATAAATCTTCCTCGTTTTTTGTAGATACAGTTTCTTCAGATTATGGACCTGTTTATCATATTTTGATAAGCGGTTCTAAATTATATCTTGGCTCAAAAAATTTTAATAACAAGCTTTGGTTTTTTGCACGATTGATTAAATTAAATACTGATTATTATCTTGATATGTGGTTTGATATTAATCACTTAAATAAAGATTCGATTAATCAGGTAGAATCAAATCATGAGTCAATAGAATCAGATCCTTTTTTGTATCCTGGTCATCAAATTGTTCAAATACAAATATTTGACCCAAGTCATATGACTTATACATTTATTGATAGTGAAAAATTGCTAAATCTTATTAAATTAAAAAAAATAAATCTAAGTTACACAAGTGTAAAATCTACTTCTAATTTAAATCAAGAAACATTTTTAATTTATAATGAATCAAAAGAGTTACTAAATATTTTTAAGCAAGCCAATAAGTTAGGATTATTCTTGACTGATAAAGAATTGATTCATAAAGTAAGTGATAATGGAATATTGCAACTTCCCGAAAGAAAACCTATTATAAAAAAATAGTTATTTGTATTTAGAAAAAGATTTAGTTAAATATAAATTTGATTGAATATCCTATAATTATTAAAAAGGAATACTACTTTATCATTTAATTATGACAAAACTTCAAGAAAAAAATTACGTTGGTTGTATTGTCGGTGGCGCTATTGGAGATGCTCTTGGAGCTCCAATAGAATTCATGAATTTAAATAATATTCTAAATAAATATGGGATTAATGGCGTTAATGATTTTGTTGAATTTCCGGACGGGAAAGGACAAATAACAGATGATACTCAAATGCTATTATTTACTGCTGAAGGATTGTTAAGATCTTTACATCGATCACATCGTAAAGGCATATGGGGAGCATATACAGAAATCTGTTTTCAGTCTTATTTACGCTGGCTACATACTCAACAAGATTGGTTCGGAGAAAATACAATTAATCATAGCGAATTAAATGGCTGGCTAATTCATGAAAAATTTTTATATAAAAGGCGAGCGCCGGGTAATACATGTTTAACGTCTTTAAGGTCAGCTAAATCTGGAACAATCAGTAAGCCTATTAACAACAGTAAGGGATGTGGTGGTATTATGAGGATCGCTCCTGTAGGGCTTCTTTTTCACGACTCTCCAAAACAAGCATTTCAAATTGGGGCCGAACTTGCAGCTATGACTCATGGACATCCAAGTGGCTATTTATCTGCGGGTTATTTATCAGCGCTTATCGCTTTTCTTAATAATGGTATTGATTTAATGCTATCAATCTATCAAAGTAATGAAATTTTGAAGTCTTATCCTAGTCATGAGGAAACGTATGCAGCAATTCAGAAAGCCCTAGATTTACATTTAGTTGGGCAACCTGATTTTTATAAACTTGAAAAACTAGGAGGTGGATGGGTTGGTGAAGAAGCGCTTGCAATTAGCATATATTGCGCATTATCATATAAAGATGATTTCGAAAAAGCAATTAATCTTTCTATAAATCATAGTGGTGATACAGATAGTACAGGATCTATTACCGGGAATATTATTGGTCTAATGTTGGGTGAAGAAATGATACCAAAAAGATGGATTAATAATTTGTCAAATTATGATCAAATAAAGCAAGTAGCTTCCGATTTATTCATAGAAGTGCAGGGAAATGGGCCTGATTTTTATGATGAAGAGTGGGAGTTTAAATACCCTGGATATTAGTGGACAATTTCAGTTACTTTAAATTTATGATTTTTGAAGTTATTAAGAGTTATGCCTAAAAATTAATTTTCTTGTTTAGTTATTTTTGGGTTTTGTTCCGGTTTTATAATTTTAAAAAAATACAAAAATCACCTGAATGTCAAAGTAGCTGTTGTTATTTTGGCAATGCCCTGACTTTCGCTATTACTATTTGCCCAACTTCCTGTCGTATTGAACTTACCTAATACCTTGGCTATAAAATTGTCAGAGTTTTATTTAAATGCATAAAAATTCATATATTAGTATTTCAAATACAAATGAGGGCGGATGCTGAAAAGCCATAAGAGTAAGCACAATTAAAATCAAGGATATGAAATTCATACTTTTTTCGCTATTTGCGATTACTGGATTTGTGAGATCGTGTGGTAAACCAAGTGTACCAGCAATTAATTCTGCAAGGGAAATAACCAAAAATATAGAGTCAGAAATGAATTCAGATAACAATTCTCTGGAAATATTACGTGCAGATTCTATTTGTGATAAATATCTAAATGAGATGTCTAAAGAAAATAAGCATATCTCATATGATAACTCAAATAATACAATAACAATTACTAATATAGATTAATATGATTAAAATATTTAAACGATTTTGCATAATTGGCAGTATTTTTTTAATGAGCTGTTCAGGTGCTGAAGTAGATAATGAATTTGATTTCATTATCGATGAAACTAGCGAATCTAAAAGTACTTATATAATATCAGGTGCAGACGGGACATATCAATTATCAAATTATTCAAATAGTAGTAACATAAAGACGAACAATCTACTGACAGGTAAAATTGATAGTTATACTGAGACAGAAACAGAACTACCTAATGCTGACAAGTTAGAATTTGACTTTATCAGAATTGATCATTTTGAAAATAATCAGGTACATATAATTGCAGCCTATTATATTGATGCTGATGAGGACGATATTAAGACATCGTTTGCATGGAAAAGTAGATATGAGATTTTAGAAGGTTCTTATGAATCATATGTTCAGGGTGAAACCATTAAAGTTAAGGCCATTCCAGATGCAGAATATGATAAAGCAATTTCTTTATTTCAAAAAGCTACCTATTCAAAAGCTTTTGGTGCAGACCCTTATAAATCTAATGCGAAATCCACTTCTTTATCGGATATAATGTTAATTAACCAAAATGAAATCATTGCTACTGGAAGTTCCAAGACTCATGTTGAGCTAAAATATAGCAAAGAGGTAAAAGATATCAAAAAGTTGGAATCAAAAAATTAAGCCGGGACTGTTAGCATTCGGCGAACTTCCTGCCGCATTTAAAAAGCAAGCTTTCGACGTTGTGCCTAAATGAAGAAGGCCAAACACTGTGTGTTGAGGCTTTGTGGTCCCGCCAGGAATCGAACCTGGATCTAAAGTTTAGGAAACTTCTATTCTATTAGTATCAAATAAAATATTGAAAAATAATCAACTATAAATTATAAAATACATAATATGAATTAGTTTCACAATATTACTGCAGGGTTTACTGCACAAAAAAAAGGAGGTCAACCTCCTTTGAAAATATTAAGTTTATGATGAGAATGATTTATTGAATATTCTTAGCGGGTTTCTTATTTTTTGAGTGTTAAGTATCTCTCATTTTTTGCTGATTCTAATTTATCCAATAGGTCAATTATCTTTTTTTCTTTTAGGTCACGTAATCGAAATATCTTAATTTTTTTTGATGCAGTTAGAATAAATATCCCACAATGCTTAGTAAAAAAATAATAGTGTGAAATAAAAAAAAATACAAAAAATAATAGAATAAAGGTCCATTGAATGATAGATGGTAGAAAAATCTTTTCTATCAAACCTAAAAGATTCAAAAATACTATTGAAAAGATAATAGCTGAAATGGACAACCCATAATGTGATGGTTTTACATACCTAAATGAGGTAATATCTTCTAGCATAATAGTTTCGATTCTTGTATTAACCCAAATTCGTTTTGCAACTTGAATTCTATGATTTGTTATAGTAGTAGACCATTTGTTACTATAAAGTCCTCGAAAATCATGAAATACATCAGTAGAATTATATTCTCCTTTTTCAAGAATTATTTCATCTTTCATTAAATTCATAAAATAAGTTTTTGTTAGTAATAATTTTATCAATTATGTTTAAACTATCTCATTCTTAATTCAATTACTCTGTCTGGTTCACGATAGTTTCCCATCTTAATAAACTTCTCACACGAACCAGCTGCACCTCTTGTATCTGCTAATGTTACAGTGTAATTGAGCTTTTCCACCAACTTGCCATCATAGAAAAATAATGATAAAAATTCGTCAGAAGACATTCCTGTTTTACAATAGTGCCACTCCTCAACATTCTTCTTAAAATCGCTTTTAATAGGGGCGCCCATTATTTTTTCAACGTCTTCTTTTGTCATTCCTTGGGTTAATCTATGTGATAAACTTAACTTTTGTTGAACCCCGCAGGCAGTAATAAAAACTATTAGTAATGATATAAAAGTGTATTTCATCTATTGCTTTTTACAGGTTAATCTTTTGTTATCTTAAAAATATAAAAAAAGAGGTTAATAACCTCTTTTTCTGTTTTCCTGTCTCTTTTTTCTAAAAATCACATTAGATTCTGTCACCGTCTTATTAACCCCAAATGTCTGGTGCCTTTTTTTTAAATAAATCTTTGTGGTATTAACACTTGAATGAACCAATACTCTTTGTATTTCCTCTGGTGTATATCCTTCTGATAATAAATGATTTGCCAAGGTATGTCTTGGAGTATGCCCTGTAATCTTAGGAATTTCAAGATTTTCTGATATTCTCTTTAAATTACTATTATGACCCGCTTTTGCCAAATGAAGAATTTTTTCCTGTTCAACAGTAAACTCTAGTTCTCCTGAATTACTGAAGGTGTCTGAAAAATCTGCCCATTCTAGTTTGGGTAGTAGGAAACTTTGTGGTTTCTTTCTTATCAAACGAAAAAATTGTTTAGTAAGCTCGCTTTTTAATTCATCCTCGATAATTTCAAAGATTTCTATAAAATCTTCAAGCGAAGGGTTAGTTTTTGATTGATTCTCTATCAACTTTTTGATTGGAGCAAACTCGTTGAGACCTAATAATGATAAATCACCAATGCCATCTAATCTATTTAATTGAATGATAAGAGAAGGTTGTAGCTTAAGGTCTCCAATTTTTATTGATTCTAATGTCGTATTATATTCGGAATTATAGTAATCTCTTAATGTTTCAACTTGTTCATAACAAAATGGAAACTTTTCAACCTCCTTTGTTTTTTTGATACGGATTTGGAATCCATCACTCATTATATCCTTATTAGTTAAAGTCAGTGCGTCCTGTATTCTAATTCCTCCTGTATGGTATTGAAATAGAAATATATTTTTAGAAAGGGTTTGAGGATAAGGATTCCTGTATCCATTAGGTATGTAATCAATTAAAAGTTGTAATTCCTCATGAGTCAGTGAGGTTGCAAATTGTCTCGGGTCTTTTCCTATGTCTGTTGTAAATGGTCGAACATTTATCGGGAAAGATGTCCCACTATTAGCATTCCAATCATTTACATAACGTGCAAAAACTGACATATAATTAAACCATCCATTCT
>JBIIZN010000123.1:0-4328 GCA_044346275.1 Sediminibacterium sp. | reverse complement strand
AATGGATATTCATAGTGTGAGTGAAGTAAACAAAGATTCATCTTTATAAATTAGATCAAGACATGACACTACTTGCTGTAGATTGGCTTTTAATCATCGAAAAATTAGTACTGATTGCAATCATTGTTTTTGCAAGTCTAGGTATTGCATTATATACCACTTTTGCAGAAAGAAAAGTGGCGGCTGTATTGCAAGATCGTCCAGGACCTAATAGGGCCGGCCCTTTTGGACTACTCCAACCTTTTGCCGATGGCTTAAAGCTCATCATGAAGGAAGAAATTATTCCTACGAGTTCTAATAAAGCATTGTTTGTTTTAGGACCTGGTTTAGCCATGACAGCGGCGCTCATGACTTGCTCTGTTATTCCATGGAGCAGCCATATCGAAATTTTTGATCGCAAAGTCGATTTACAAATTGCAGATATCAATATTGGTATCTTATACGTTTTTGGGGTGGTGAGTTTGGGTGTGTATGGTATGATGATTGGTGGATGGGCATCTAATAATAAATTTTCATTGATGGCGGCACTGCGTGGTGCATCTCAAGCGATTAGTTATGAGCTTGCGATGGGTTTATCACTTATTGCAGTGTTAATGATTTCAGGATCACTTAGTTTAAAAACAATTGTAGACGGTCAAATGGCTGCAGGTAGTTACTGGAATATTGTGTACCAGCCACTTGGTTTTATAATCTTTTTTGTTTGTGCACTTGCAGAGTGTAACAGAACACCTTTTGATTTACCAGAAGCAGAAAATGAATTAAACTTCGGTTACCACCAGGAATATTCTTCTATGAAACTGGGCTTCTATTTATTTTCGGAATATATTAATATGATCATGAGTAGTGCGGTTATGGCTTCACTATATTTTGGTGGATTCGATGTTCCTTTTTTAGATGAAAGCACACTGGCTCCAAACATTGCCGCACTTATTGGTGTAGCAGCGTTGCTTATTAAAATTGCCATTTTCATTTTTGTATTTATGTGGATTCGTTGGACGGTTCCACGTTTTAGATATGATCAACTCATGAATTTGGGTTGGAAAACAATGATTCCACTTGCACTATTTAACATGCTTGTTACAGGTGCACTTATATTATTAAAAGCAGGGGTTTAAAATATTAATTCAATTAGCTATGCAGGCGTTAACCAATAGAGCACAGGAAGTATCCAGAAAGCCCATGACATTTATGGAGCGCTTATACATTCCTAGCATTTTAAAAGGAATGGCTATTACGTTTAGTCACATTTTTAAAAAGCAACCTACCATCCGTTATCCGGAACAAAAACGTGAGTTTAGTCCAGTGTTTAGAGGGCTTCATGTTTTAAATAGAGACGAAGAAGGGAGAGAACGTTGTACGGCTTGTGGTCTTTGTGCGGTGGCTTGTCCTGCCGAAGCTATTACCATGGAAGCTGCAGAGCGTGAAGTGGGTCAAGAAAATTTATACCGCGAAGAAAAATATGCAGCCAAGTATGAAATTAACATGCTACGTTGTATTTTTTGTGGTCTTTGCGAAGAGGCTTGTCCTAAAGACGCTATTTATTTAAGTGAAACTTTTGCACCTGCTAATTTTACACGCACTGGTTTCATTTACGGAAAAGATAATTTATTAATCCCTAATCCGGTAACGGAACCTGAAGCTTACGCTGCAGCAAAGGGTCAAAGAAATTAATAACGAACGCATGAGTATTACACAATTCTTATTTTATTTTTTAACCGTGCTAGCACTTTTTAGTGCAGTGATGGTGGTAATAAGTAAAAACCCGGTGCACAGTGTACTTTGGTTGATTGCGGTATTTTTTGCAATCTCTGGTCATTACATTTTACTAAATGCCCAGTTTTTAGCCATCGTTAATATCATCGTTTATGCAGGTGCGATCATGGTACTTTTCTTGTTCGTTATCATGCTAATGAACCTGAATGCATCTACCGAACCACAAAAAAATAATTGGTTGAAGCTGGCAGGTATTATTGCAGGCGGTTGTTTTTTAATGGTCTTGGTATCGCTGGTAAAGCAAGCAAACGAATTAAATAATATTGCTGTAACGATGGGTACTGGTGAAATAGGACTCATTAAAAATTTAGGAAAGGCGCTCTTTAATGATTTTGTAGTGCCTTTTGAAATTAGTAGTGTGTTGTTTTTAAGTGCCATGGTTGGCGCCGTTGTTATTGGTAAAAAAGCATAATTAACATTAAAGTATTCGCATATGCCTATTCAATATTATATCTACCTCTGTCTTGCTTTATTTAGTATTGGCATTGTTGGGGTTTTAACGCGCAGAAATGCCATCATTGTTTTCATGTGTATCGAGCTCATGCTAAACGCTGTGAATTTACTACTCGTTGCATTTTCTAAAGTGCACAATACCGCAGCGCTTGCTGGAGACAAAACATCTATGATTGGAATCGAGGCGCAACTTTTTGTATTTTTTATTATGGTGGTTGCGGCTGCAGAAGTAAGTGTTGGACTTGCGATCATTGTAATGATGTACAGAAATGTACATAGTGTAGATATTAACTTCTTGAATAGATTAAAAAACTAACTAGGATATGAGTAAGCTTGTTTATTTAGTGCCCCTTTTTCCGTTGCTCGGTTTTCTGGTTAACGGACTCTTCAGAAAGTCATTGTCTAAATCCATGATAGGTGTCATTGGGTCTGGCGCAATGCTTGCCTCTTTTGTGGTAAGCTTATTGATATTTTTTGATGTTAAAAATGGTGGCGGTGCAACCGTTCAACTTTTTAATTTTATTCATGTTGGTTCATTGATTATTCCTTTTGAATTTTTAGTGGATCCATTGTCTTCTTTATTCTTACTCATCATTACGGGTATTGGATTTCTAATTCATTTGTACTCGACTGCTTATATGCACGAAGAAGAGTCCATGCATTTTGGCAGGTATTTTGCCTATTTAAATTTATTTGTGTTTTCGATGTTGTTACTGGTATTAGGAGGCAACTATGTGGTGATGTTTATTGGTTGGGAAGGTGTTGGCCTTTGTTCTTATTTACTCATTGGGTTTTGGTTTAAGAATAACAATTACAACGCGGCTGCTAAAAAAGCATTTATCATGAACCGTATTGGTGATCTTGGTTTTTTACTCGCTGTATTTTGGCTCATTGTTAAATTAGGTACTGTTTCTTATGCATCAGTTTTTGCTGCTGTAGCTCAGTTATCTACTACAGATATTACCATCATCACTACTTTATTATTTGTAGGAGCCATGGGTAAGAGTGCTCAAATTCCTTTGTATACCTGGCTTCCAGATGCCATGGCGGGTCCAACACCGGTGTCTGCACTAATCCACGCGGCTACCATGGTTACGGCGGGTATTTATATGATTGCGCGTAGTAACATTTTATATACCATGGCGCCTGCTACACAAACACTTGTTGCCATCATTGGTTTATCTACTGCTATTTTTGCTGCAACCATTGCACTCAAGCAAAATGATATTAAAAAAGTACTCGCTTACTCTACCGTAAGTCAGTTAGGTTATATGTTTTTAGGTTTAGGTGTTGGCGCCTATACAGGCGCTGTGTTTCACGTAATGACGCATGCGTTTTTTAAAGCTCTTTTGTTTTTAGGAGCCGGTTCTGTTATTCATGCTATGCATCATGAGCAAGATATTACTAAAATGGGTGGACTAAAAAGTAAGTTACCCATTACACATCTTACTTTTTTACTCGGATGTATTGCCATTGCGGGGGTGCCTCCGTTTTCAGGCTTCTTCTCTAAAGATGAAATATTAATGGCAGCTTATGCTACCAACCCTATCTTCTATTATGTAGGTATGGGCGGTGCGCTTTTAACTGCTTTTTATATGTTCAGACTCTATAGCCTTACCTTCTTAGGAAATTTTAGAGGTTCTGCGCATCAACAGGAGCACTTACATGAAAGTCCCATTGCTATGACGTTACCACTGATGGTACTGGCATTTTTTGCAGTAGTAGCTGGATTTATTGGCATTCCTGAACTTTTTGCACCCAACGCACATGCACTAGAGCATTTTTTAGCACCTGTATTTGCTGGTTCTACTGCAATCGCTCACGCACATCATATAGAGCATGCTACCGAATGGATTTTAATGGGTACGGCAACCACCATTATTTTAATCGTGATTGTGTATGCGATTACCAAGTTTAAAAAATATGAAACAGCGGAGCCTAATACTGGAATTGCAAAAGTATTAGAAAACAAATGGTATATCGATGAACTCTATGATACTATTATTGTAAAGCCACTTTATTGGTTTGCATCGGTTCTTAAAAATAGTATTGAGAAATTTGTAATTGATGGCGCTGTAAATGGCGTTGGAAAACTAGTGGGC
>JBIIZN010000037.1:0-14102 GCA_044346275.1 Sediminibacterium sp. | reverse complement strand
AAGCTGGTATTTTTCTTTGGTATCAATTTTGAGTTCCATAGGATGAGCGTGAAGTTAGTAAATGTGGATAATCCACACACAACTTCGCTCAAAAATATTCGTTATAATTGTATAAATCCAATTTTTGGTTATGGATAATAATTTTTCGGCACAAGTAAAAGAAATCATTTCCTACAGTAGGGAAGAGGCGTTAAGGTTAGGAAACGACTTTATTGGCACGGAGCATTTACTCCTAGGTCTTATAAGAGATGAGGAAAATACGGCCATTAAGGTGCTTAAGCAGCTTAATGTAGACCTTTATGAGCTTCGTAAAGAGATTGAGCTTGCAGTAAAGGATAAAACGGGTAAAAACATTGCCAATATTAATAGCCTTCCCCTAACCAAACAAGCGGAAAAAGTAATTCGTGTTACCGTATTAGAAGCTAAGGCCCTAAAAAGTCCATTGGTAGAAACGGAGCATTTAATGCTGAGCATTTTAAAAAATAAAGAAAACATTGCCACTCAAATATTAGGTCAGTTTGATATTGATTACGACCTTTTTAGAACAGAGCTTGGTATGGTAGGTAGTTCAAGTCCTCAAAATGAATTTCCCGAAGACAATGACGATGATTTTGATGAAGAAAAAAGGGGAGGTGGATTTAGTCAGCCCAAAGCTGCTAAGCCAGGTGCTGGGGCTAAAAGCAAAACACCGGTACTAGATAATTTTGGTAGAGACATTACCAAATTAGCAGAGGTAGGTAATTTGGATCCTATTGTAGGTCGTGAGGCAGAAATTGAGCGCGTGAGTCAAATTTTAAGTCGACGCAAAAAAAACAATCCTATTTTAATTGGTGAGCCAGGTGTGGGTAAAACGGCGATAGTAGAAGGCCTAGCGCTCCGAATTGTGCAGCGTAAAGTTAGCCGTGTTTTATTTGATAAACGTGTTGTATCATTAGACCTTGCAGCACTTGTGGCGGGCACTAAATACCGTGGTCAGTTTGAAGAACGCATGAAAGCCATCATGAATGAGCTTGAAAAAAACAGAGACGTAATTTTATTTATCGATGAAATACACACCATTGTTGGCGCTGGTGGCGCGAGTGGATCACTAGATGCGTCTAACATTGTGAAACCTGCACTCGCAAGAGGAGAGCTCCAATGTATTGGCGCTTCTACGCTTGATGAATACCGCATGCACATCGAAAAAGATGGAGCACTCGATAGACGTTTTCAAAAAGTATTGATTGAACCACCAAGTGTAGAAGATACCATTGTTATTTTAAACAATATCAAATCTAAATACGAAGATTTTCACAACGTTACTTATGGCGAAGATGCTATTGAGGCTTGTGTAAAATTAAGTGACCGCTATATGACGGACCGTTTACTTCCGGACAAAGCTATTGATGTACTAGATGAGGTGGGTGCTCGCGTGCACTTAAAAAATATCAATGTTCCTGAAAATATTGTGGAACTTGAAAAAGAAATTGAAGCAGTTAAGAACGAAAAAAATAGAGTCGTAAAAAGTCAGCGCTTCGAAGAAGCTGCTGCCCTTAGAGATACAGAAAAAAAATTAGGCGAATCGTTGGAGCAAGCAAAATCTGCTTGGGAAGAAGAAAGTAAAAACAAGCGTTATCCTATTTCTGAAGAAAATATTGCAGAAGTAGTGAGTATGATGACAGGTATTCCTGTTAAGCGTATGGTACAAGCAGAAACAGACAAGCTGCGCCGTATGAACGAAGAAATGAAGGGCATGGTAATTGGACAGGACGAAGCCATTTTAAAAGTAGTAAAAGCCATTCAGCGTAATAGAGTAGGGTTAAAAGATCCTAAAAAACCAATTGGTACTTTTATATTTTTAGGCCCAACGGGTGTAGGTAAAACGGAACTAGCACGTGCACTTGCACGTAATATGTTTGAATCTGATGATGCACTCATTAGAATAGACATGAGTGAGTATATGGAAAAATTTACGGTAAGCCGCTTAATTGGTGCGCCTCCAGGTTATGTAGGATATGAAGAGGGCGGACAGTTAACAGAAAAAGTGAGACGCAAACCATACTGTGTCATTTTATTAGACGAAATTGAAAAAGCACATCCAGATATTTACAATATATTATTGCAGGTACTTGATGATGGTCAATTAACAGATGGCCTAGGCCGTAAAATTGATTTTAAAAACACACTCATTATCATGACCTCTAATATTGGTGTACGTCAATTAAAGGAGTTTGGTGATGGTGTAGGTTTTGCAACGGCAACGCGTGTTCAAAACGCCGAAGAAAATAATAAAGCTGTAATTGAAAAAGCTTTAAAGCGTACTTTTTCACCAGAGTTTTTAAACCGTATTGATGACGTGGTGGTGTTTAATTCTTTAACCAAAGAAAACATCTTTAACATCATTGATATTTTAATGAAGGGTGTAGAAAAGCGTTTGCAAAACTTAGGATTTAGTTTAGAACTAACAGAAGCAGCCAAAGATTTTATTGCTGATAAAGGATACGATGTGCAGTATGGTGCAAGACCACTTCACAGAGCCATTCAAAAATATTTGGAAGATCCTCTAGCCGAAGAGATCTTAAACTTTACCATTGCTGCAGGAGATATACTGGTAGCTGACCTTGATAAAGAGGCCGGAAAAATTGTATTCACTTTTCGTAAAAAAGTAACGGAAGACGAAAGCGCTAAAGTAGAGTAAAAGATTAAAAATCTATTGGCGTTATTCACCCCATCTATAACTGTCTTGTTTTAGACCAGCTAAATCAATAACACGGTCTACCACGGTAGCAGCTGCCTGCTCAATCGTAGTAGGTCTGCTATAAAACGATGGAGTAGCTGGGCAAATAATACCACCTGCTAGCGTTACCGTTTCCATGTTTTTGATATGAATAAGGTTGTAGGGTGTTTCGCGCACCATTAAAATAAGCTTTCTTCTTTCTTTTAAAACGACATCTGCAGCACGGGTAATTAAATCGTCGCTAATGCCAGCTGCAATTCGGCCCAGGGTACCCATACTACAGGGTGCTACAATCATGGTGTTGTAACCTGCCGATCCGGAGGCAAAGGGGGCGTTAAAGTCAAATTTTTCGTAGTAATTAAAAGGGTAGTTATTATAATCGGTATTACCAAGTTCGGTTTCCCAAACTTCTTTGGCGTTTTTGCTCATGACAATGCCCACCTGTGCAATTTGGGTATCTAGGGCAGCTAATTTATCCAATAAAACTTTGGCATAAATAGAACCGCTGGCTCCAGTAATTGCAATGACAATTTTGTGTTGCATGGGCATCTTTTGTATTATAACAAAAGTAGTCCTAAAAAGTTAAACTTATTTGTACATGAGCTCGTAGTACTCCTTGGCCATTCTGTTGGCATCAAACTGCACCTGTACATCACGCATACCATTTTGAATCACTTGGCGCCAAGTGTCATAGTTATCGTAATACATAGGAATAATTTGCTCCTCCAAAATTTCGTAGAGCTTGTTTAGGTCATAATCGTCCTGCTCGTGTTGGTGCATGTTTTCATAGTCGGCTTTAGGGACCACAAAACCATTGTTGCCATGGTTGATAAATTCTGGGATCCATCCATCATCTGTAGAAAAGTTAACAGCGCCATTCATGGCAGCTGTCATACCGCTTGTACCTGATGCTTCGCGCGGAACACGCGGATTGTTAAGCCAAATATCTGAAGCCTGTTTGAGGCGTTTACTTAAACCTAATTCGTAACCAATTAATACGGCTACATTTTTATAATTCTTACTAATTTGAACGAGGTCATTGAACTCTGAAATAGCAGGGTAATCTACAGGATAAGGTTTACCAGCCCAAATAATTTGAATGGGGTATTTGCTATTTGATAATAGTTTCTCAAAACGCTCCATGTCGTAAGTGAGCATGCTAGCGCGTTTGTATCCGGCAAATCTGCGCGCCCACACAATGGTTAAAACATTTGGGTCAAACTTTTTACCTGTTTGATCTGCTACAATTTCAAACGCTCTTTTTTTGAGGTGCTTTTTGCGGTCGTCAAAAATAAAATCATCATTCGCATCCATGGCTTTGTAGAGCTGCTTGTCGGCCCAGTATTGCCAGTTTTGCGCATTGGTGATAGAGATGATTGGACAAATACCTTCATGGTGTTTCCACATTTCTCTACTCACGTGACCATGAAGTGCAGATACACCATTTGCTTTTCTTGCAAATTTTAATGCGGCGAGTGAGTGATTGAATAAATCGTCGGTAATGCCTGTTAATTTGCGCACTTCATCAATGCTGAGGCCACAGAAATAACTCATTCTATGACACAAGTACATGTCATGTTTTTCGTTACCTGCTTCTTCGGGGGTATGGGTTGTAAATACGAGTTTCTCTCTAACTTTTTCTACACTCTTATATTTATTGAGTAAATAAAAGGCAGCAGAAATACCGTGCGCTTCATTTAAGTGATACACATCGGGGTTGAAACCTAGTTCATCAATTAATTTAGCGCCACCTACACCTAGTAAAATAAACTGCGCCACTTTAGTAGCAACGTTGGCATCATAAAGGCGGTGCGTAATGGTTTGAGAGATATAATCGTTTTCAGGTAAATCGGTACTTAATAAAAAGAGGGGCGCACTTTTAAATGTTTCTGGGTTGAGGTAATACGCTTTTACCCAAACTGGATGTTCATGAATTAGAATTTGAAATTTAATGCCAGTATCTTCTAAAAAACTGTACATCTTTTCCATGAAAGTTACCTGTAAGCTTTGGTCTTGGTTTCGGGCTTGATCGTAATAGCCGTACTTCCATAAAATACCAATACCAATCATGTTTTGACGAAGTTCGTATGCACTGCGAAGGTGTGAGCCTGCTAAAAAGCCAAGTCCACCACTATATATTTTAAGCGGTTGATGAATGGCAAATTCCATAGAGAAATAGGCCGCTTTTTTGCTGTATTCTTCGGCAGGTTGGTACGGCAATTGAAAATTCGTAAAAGACATAAAGGCAGTTTAAGTGCTTAAATAGGGTCGCAATATAGGGGAAATATTTAAAATGTACTTTGTACACATTAAATTGTGGGTAAACAGCCTTATTTCTGCTTTTTTTTGCTTTTTGAAGGCTTTTTTCGGGTAAAACTGTCGTCAAAAAAGCATTTAATGCCCCGGTGGTTGCCACAGGTTCCTTGCTCTTTTACGCTTACAGTATTGCCGGAAAATGAAAAGTCAATGATGCAAGGGTCGCCATTTTGAGTGAATTGACCCGCTGTTGGCGAAGACAGGGTTAGGGTGCCTTTTAATTCACCAATACAATCGGCATTATTTTTTTCGAAATGAATAAAAAATAAATAGGTTTTTGCATCTTTTCCATCTCTAATAGAGATAAAATTTTTATCATTATTTATATAATCGCCACTTAATTTGGCAAGGCTTGGTAAGGTGTCAAGTGGATTGATGATTTCGTTATTTTGTGGTGTTTCATTACTGTCATTTACTACAATCATAAAACCGGCACCTGCATTAAAAATCCAACCGGATCTAGAAAATTTAAGTTCCTTATCTTTTGTGTACGTTTCTTTACTGATTACAAAAGTGGGCTCTTTATTTATTGATACAGAGCGCGCATAGGCGTCTTTGTTTTCGTTGTTGAGTAATTCTTTTAGACCTAAGTAATTTAAATTTTGGTCGGTAACGTACACAAAAAGCTTAGCTGTTTTCTTATTTTTTACAAGGATCAAAAAATATTTTTCTGTTTCTTTTTCAATAACCCCTACAGGATAAATGCTTTCTTTTTTTTCATTTTTCACTATTTGTTGTACCGCCGAATCAGGCATAAATTGTTTAAGTGCTTTTAAACCAATTTCGATGGTATCAGCTTTTTTGATGAAATCGGTATCCGAGGTCGTGTAATTTCCTTTGATAGGAGCAAAGGCTTTCACATAATCGGCGGGCTTGATGGTTGTTTCTCCAGAAAGGTCTAGCGCTTTATCTGAACAACCAATTAGAGTAGCTAATATTAAAACGGCAATCAACTTATTCATAGCCATAAATTTAGTTAAAAATACGTGTTTATAGGACTTGCAACCAATGATCCCTGTCTTTGGGAGCTAACTATTGCATAAATTTGTTTGTCAATCAATGAATAACGTAAATTTCCGATGCACAACAATCCCTCATTAAGCGAAGTACATGAATCTATAGATACCACGCTTCCCCGTAAAGGGTGGCGCCGGATACTCGCTTATTTTGGGCCAGCTTATTTAGTGAGCGTGGGTTATATGGATCCGGGTAATTGGGCCACCGATTTGCAAGGAGGTGCTCAGTTTGGGTACCAACTTATTTGGGTTTTACTACTCAGTAATATCATGGCCCTTTTACTGCAAAGTTTAAGTGCCCGTTTGGGTATTGTTCGTAGGCGTGATTTGGCACAGGCCAACAGAGAAACCTATCCAGCTGCTGTAAATTTTTGCTTGTATATTTTAGCTGAAATTGCCATTGCCGCCACCGATTTAGCAGAAGTAGTGGGGATGGCCATTGGACTTCATTTATTAACTGGGCTTCCACTCATTTGGGGTGTGGCCATTACCGTGGTAGATACGTTTTTATTTTTGCTACTGCAACGCTATGGCATCCGTAAAATGGAAGCATTTATTTTAGCGCTTGTTGCTACGATTGGTGTTTCTTTTTTTATTGAAATTTTAATTGCTGATCCTAACTTAAAAGAAGTAGCCACCGGTTTTATACCAACACCATTAACGGACGCCTCATTATACATTGCCGTTGGTATTATTGGTGCAACTGTAATGCCGCATAATTTGTACCTGCATTCGGCACTGGTGCAAACTAGAAAAATTGGCGCCGATTCAAAAAGTATCAAGCGCGCACTTAAGTATAATTTTATTGATAGTTTAGTAGCGCTTAACGCTGCGTTTTTTGTGAATGCGGCAATACTCGTTTTAGCAGCTACCGTTTTTTTTAAAACCGGTAATACAGAAGTGGCCCGTATTGAAGATGCGCACCGATTATTACAACCTTTACTGGGCACGCATTTAGCACCTATATTATTTGCAGTTGCCCTCATTGCAGCAGGGCAAAGTTCTACAGTAACCGGAACGCTTGCTGGACAAATAGTGATGGAAGGCTATTTGCAAATTCGTTTAAATCCATGGCTGCGTCGCCTACTCACACGCCTTATTGCCATTGGTCCTGCAGTACTTATTATTGGTATTTATGGAGAAGGAAAAGTAGATGATTTACTCGTTTTTAGTCAGGTGCTTTTAAGTGTACAACTTGGTTTTGCAGTAATTCCGCTCATTCATTTTGTTAGTGATAAAGAAAAAATGGGTGAATATGTAATAAAAAAATGGGTTCAAATAGCCGCATGGTTAGTGGCGCTCATTTTAGTAGGACTCAATGGAAGGTTGGTATTACATACAGCTATTGATTTTATGAATAGTGATGCAACAGTTAGCGCTAAGTTTGCGGTAGGACTTTTATTGCTCGGGTTTGTGGTACTCTTTTTTATCATGACTTTTTATCCCATTTTTAAAAAGAAAAAGCTTCCTGTATCAAGTATGCATGGTGACATTGCAGCCTTAGATAATTTGACAGTGAAGCCCATACAAAAAATTGGGATTGCTTTAGATTTTACCCTCGCCGATGAAAAATTAATTGCGCATGCACTGGCCCAAGGGCAACAGGGGAGTCATTATATTCTTATTCATGTGGTGGAGTCTGTGTCGGCCCATTATTTGGGTGCCGCTAGTGATGATGAAGAAACGAGGTTGGATCAAGAAAGATTGTCGGAATATCAGCGGCAACTGGAGCAAAAAGGGTATGCGGTTAGTACGGCCCTTGGCTTTAAAAATAGGACAGCGGCCATTGTTAAAATTGTGGCTGACAACAAGGTAGATATGCTGGTAATGGGGGCCCACGGTCATAAGGGCATCAAAGACTACATTTTTGGCGAAACCATCGAATCAGTGAGGCATAAATTAAACATTCCGGTGTTAATTGTGAACGTATAATGCCCTAGAAATCACTACCTTTATGGCCTTTTAAATCAAAATTGTAAACCATGGCTCAAAAAATTAAAGTGGCTAATCCAGTTGTTGAATTGGATGGTGATGAGATGACACGTATCATCTGGAAATTTATCAAAGACAAATTAATTTTACCTTACCTAGAAGTTGATATTAAGTATTACGATTTGGGTATGGAATATAGAGACGAAACCAACGATCAGGTTACTATTGATGCAGCCAATGCCATCAAAAAGTATGGTGTAGGTATTAAATGCGCGACCATCACGCCAGACGAGCAAAGAGTAGAGGAGTTTAAGTTAAAGCAAATGTGGAAGAGCCCGAACGGAACCATCCGTAACATTTTAGATGGTACTGTGTTTCGTGAGCCAATCGTTTGTAGCAATGTACCCCGCTTAGTTCCAAACTGGACAGCACCTATTTGTATTGGTCGTCACGCATTTGGTGATCAGTACCGTGCCACTGACTTTGTTACAAAAGGCAAGGGTAAATTAACCGTGAAATTTGAAGGTGAAGATGGAACGGTTCAAGAATTTGAAGTATTTAACTTTAAAGGAGATGGCGTTGCTATGGCGATGTACAATACCGACGAAAGTATATATGGTTTTGCAAGAGCTTGTTTTAACCAAGCGCTTGTTAAAAAATGGCCTTTGTATTTATCTACAAAAAATACCATCCTTAAAAAATACGATGGTCGCTTTAAAGATATTTTTGAAGAAGTATACCAAAATGAATTTAAAGCAAAATACGCTGAAGCGGGTATCACTTACGAACACCGCTTAATTGATGACATGGTAGCGAGTGCATTAAAGTGGAATGGTAATTTTGTGTGGGCTTGTAAGAACTATGATGGTGATGTGCAGTCTGATACCGTAGCACAAGGTTTTGGATCACTTGGTTTAATGACTTCTACACTTGTAACACCGGATGGTAAAGTAATGGAAGCAGAAGCGGCACACGGTACTGTTACGCGTCACTACAGAGAGCACCAAAAAGGCAAGCCAACTTCTACAAACCCTATTGCATCCATTTTTGCATGGACTAGAGGTTTAGAGTTTAGAGGTATGCTAGACAACAATCAGGAACTAATTAACTTTTGCCGTGCACTAGAAGCTGTTTGTGTTGAAACGGTAGAGAGTGGCAAAATGACCAAAGACTTAGCGGTTTGTATCCATGGTAATAAAGTAAATCACGGCGAACATTATTTATATACCGAAGAATTTTTAGACGCTTTAGATCAAAACCTAAAAGTGAAACTAGGATAATTTGGTTTTAATACCGCATAAAAAAAGACGTTGAACATTCAACGTCTTTTTTATTTTAAATATCTTTTCATTTCTTTTTCTACATCGCGGGCTTTCATAGTTTCACGTTTGTCGTGAAGTTTTTTACCTTTTCCAAGTCCTATTTCAACTTTCACTAAATTTTTATCGGTAAAAAAAACGCGCAGCGGTACAATGGTGTAGCCTTTTTCTTTTAAGCGCCCTTGTATTTTTTTTAACTCCTTTTTGTTGAGTAATAATTTACGGTCATGAACAGCAATATGGTTATTGGCAGTGCCGTGTGAGTAGGAGGCAATAAATAAACCGCGCATCCAGAGCTCCCCATCATCAAATAAACAAAAGGCGTCGTTGAAACTAAGTTTGCCGTCTCTAATGGATTTAACTTCGGTACCAAGCAAAACAATGCCAGCCACATATTTGTCTTCGATGTGGTAATTAAAATACGCCTGCCGGTTGTTCATTTCGTTTGCCATGGGATGTATATTACCCCTTAAACAGCACCGCGAGTTGAGCTAGTTTTTCTTTTAAATTTTTTCGCTCTACAATGAAGTCTAAAAAGCCGTGTTCCAGTAAAAATTCACTTCTTTGGAATCCGGGTGGTAAATCTTTTTTGATCGTTTCTTTAATAACTCTAGGTCCTGCAAAACCAATGAGTGCACCAGGTTCAGCGATATTTAAATCGCCAAGCATACCAAAGCTTGCAGAGATACCTCCAAAAGTAGGATCGGTGAGAAGTGATATAAATGGTAAGCCGGCGTCCGATAGTTGCGAAAGTTTACCGCTTGTTTTTGCAAGTTGCATTAAGCTGTAAGCACTTTCCATCATACGGGCTCCGCCACTTTTACTTATCACTAAATAGGGTAGTTTGTGCTCGATGCAATAATCTACTGCTCGGCTAAATTTTTCACCCATTACGCTTCCTAAAGAGCCTCCAATAAATTCAAAATCCATACAAGCTACTACATAGCCTTGGCCCACTAAATTACCAGTAGCCACGCGCATCGAATCTTTTAAATCGGTAGCTGCATGGATATCATCTAGTCTTTTTTGGTAGGGTTTTAAATCGGTAAAGCCAAGGGCGTCTTTACTTTTGATATTGTCAAATAATTCGGTGTAGTTGCCGTCATCAAAAAGAATATCAAAATACTCCTCACTTCCAATGCGGTGGTGGTGATTACACTTATCGCACACATATAAATTTTCGGCGAGTTCGTTGGTCGTTGATATATGATTACACTCGGGACATTTGTTCCAAAGTCCTTCTGGTGTTTCTTTTTTATCTGCAGTTGAAGTTAATATACCTTTACGAATACGCTTAAACCAACGTGGTTTAGCATTCTCTTGCTCTTGCAATTCTTCGCCGGTTAAATTGGCCTCAAAATCTTCTTCTCGTTCTTTTTTCATACTGGCAACCTTTAAATATGAATGGAAATAGATTAAGCGTTTCTATTGATACAGTTTAAATCTTCGAAAGCAACTTCTAAGCGTTTGCTAAAGCTTTCTTCACCCTTACGCAACCAAACCCTTGGATCGTAATATTTTTTGTTGGGTTTGTCGGCACCTTCTGGATTACCGAGTTGTGCTTGAAGGTAAGGTTCGTTTTTCTTATAAAATTCGTTGATACCTTCCCAGAAAGCCCACTGTAAATCGGTGTCGATATTCATTTTGATGGCACCGTATCCAATGGCTTCTCTAATTTGATGCTGCGGAGAACCGCTACCACCATGGAATACAAAGTATACAGGCTTTTCTGCGGTGTTAAATTCTTTTTGAATATGGATTTGGCTATTGTGTAAAATGTCAGGACGAAGTTCTACGTTACCTGGGCTGTAAACACCATGTACGTTTCCAAATGCAGCAGCTACGGTAAATAGGTTACCTACCTTGCTCAATTCTTTGTAAGAGTAGGCAACGTGTTCTGGTTGAGTATATAATTTATCATTTTCTACACCGCTATTGTCTACACCGTCCTCTTCACCACCGGTAACGCCAAGTTCTATTTCGATACTCATACCCAGTGGTGCCATACGCTTGTAATAGGCAACAGAGGTTTCAATATTTTCTTCTAAAGATTCTTCAGATAAATCAAGCATGTGTGAACTAAAAAGGGGTTGACCTTTTTCTTTGTGAAAAGCTTCACCAGCGTCTAATAAACCACTAATCCATGGAAGCCATTTTTTAGAAGCATGGTCAGTATGAAGTACCACAGGTACGCCATAATGTTTGGCTACGTTATGGATGTGTAAAGCACCCGAAACAGCACCAGAAATATTGGCTTGTAACTGATCGTTAGGCATGCCCTTACCCGCAATAAACTGCGCGCCACCATTTGAAAATTGAATGATAACAGGGGAGTTAACTTTAGCAGCCGTTTCGAGGGTTGCATTGATATTATTGGTGCCAATTGTATTTACGGCAGGAAGTGCAAATTGATTGTTTTTTGCGTCGTTGTATAAGTTTTCTAATTCTTTACCAAATAGGACGCCAGCTCTGTACTTTTTCATGTGTATTTAATCTTGTATGTTTCGTATAAATATGAGGCTGCAAGATACTTTATTGCCTGCAAACACCTGTTAGCTTTTATGCACCAATAAGCCATAATAATAGCCCCATTTGAGGTATTATTTCGTAAGGCTCTGAATCACGTCGTACTTGGTAACGATATGGAATTCACCTTTTTCGTCTTTAGCAATAACAGCACCATTTTTTTGGTTGATTAAAGTGCCTAGTTTTTCTACAGGGGTTAAAAAATCTACAACAGGGTAGGATTGTTCCATAACGCTGCCTACCAACTGATTTTTGATATCTGGGTTGGTAAATATTTGTTGAAAGAGTCCATTTTCACTGAGGGATCCAACAATCGTATGTGCATCCATAACAGGAATATGTTCGATGTCATATTTTTTCATGAGAGCCACCGCTTCTGCAATTAAATGATCGGGAGAAACAGTAATTAATTTTTGCCCAGCCCTTCCACTCACGATGTCTTTAAATGTTTTGACGTCTAAAAATCCGCGCTCCATCATCCACTCATCGTTGTAAATTTTTCCTACATAACGGCTACCATGATCATGAAAAATACATACCACAACATCGGTAGGTTTTAATTCTTGTTTGAGTAGTTGTAAACCTTGGAGGCAACTACCTGCGCTATAACCACAAAAAAGTCCTTCTTCTTTTGCAATACGACGTGCCATTACAGCGCCGTCTTTATCAGTTACTTGAATAAACTTATCAATAAACTGCATGTCATAGTTTTGAGGTACAAAGTCTTCCCCAAATCCTTCTGAAATATACGGGTGCACTTCGTTCATGTCTATTTCACCCGTGTTGTAATATTTTGTAAGTAGGGAGCCGTATACATCAACTGCCCATATTTTGATGTTTGGATTTTTTTCTTTCAAATACATCGCAGTGCCGGTAATGGTTCCACCGGTTCCTGCGGTACATACAAGGTGTGTGATTTTGCCTTCTGTTTGTTCCCAAATTTCTGGTCCAGTAGATTCGTAATGCGCTTGACGGTTGGCCAAATTGTCGTACTGATTCATGTACATCGAATTTGGAATTTCTTGACCAAGTCTTTTGGCTACACTATAATAACTTCGTGGATCTTCTGGTAAAACATTGGTAGGGCACACGATTACTTCGGCGCCTACTGCTTTTAAAATATCTGCTTTTTCTTTGGATTGTTTATCGGTGGTTACAAAAATGCATTTGTATCCTTTTACGCATGCTGCAAGTGCAAGTCCCATGCCGGTGTTACCGCTGGTACCTTCAATAATAGTTCCACCTGGTTTTAATTTCCCTTCGGCTTCAGCAACTTCTACCATTTTAAGTGCCATACGGTCTTTGATAGAGTTACCCGGATTAAAATAATCTACTTTGGCAAGTATCGTACCTGGCCAGTTTTTGGTTATTTTATTGAGCTTGATGATTGGGGTATTGCCAATGGTTTCTAATACATTATTCAGCCACATACAATGCTAACATTTGTTTGCTTACAAAGATAAAGGAAAGGAGTGGTTAATGAATAGGAGTGCTTATTTCAAAAAAGCTTAGGCCGTAAAGTTTTCGGCAATTTTATCGCAAAAACCAGTTTCAAGCATTTGAACAGAAAGTGATATGCTATTATGAAACGCAGTAGCGGTACTAATACCGTGGCTAATAATTACGGGCTTAGCAACGCCAAGTACCGGAAGGCCACCATAGTTTTCGAAATGAAGGCGTTTAAAATACGCGTCTTCACTGTGGCCACGTTCTGAGGCAATGGTATGTAATGATTCGGCTAATTTAAGGGCAATATTTCCAGTGAATCCATCGCATACCGTAACGTTTGCTTTGGGTGTTAAAATATCACGTCCTTCGATGTTGCCAATAAAATGTATTTGCTTGTTTTGTTGAAGCAGTGGGTAAGTGGCTTGCGCAAGTGCATTGCCTTTGCCTTCTTCTTCTCCAATATTTAAAAGTCCAACAGTTGGATTGTCAACGCCAAGCATAATGCTTGCGTAGAGGCTTCCTAAAATAGCAAATTGATTGAGCTGTTCTGGTTTACAATCGGCGTTTAAACCAACGTCTACTAATATACCCGTTGATCCATCCGATTTAGGCATGGTCGCACCAATGGTTGGACGTAAAACACCAGGTATGGCTTTGATCGTAAACATAGCACCTACGAGCATGGCACCGGTGTTGCCGGCACTCATAAAGGCGTCAATTTTACCTTCGGCTAATAACTGAAATCCGATGGCAATAGAAGACTGCGGTTTTTCTTTGAGGGCCTTGGCTGGATGCTCGTTGTAGCCAATAATTTGTGGGGCATGTACT
>JBIIZN010000122.1:0-4353 GCA_044346275.1 Sediminibacterium sp. | reverse complement strand
CGACTCGTATTGGTTACGTCTAATATTAATTTCCTTCAAAAATTCCATAAAGTTTTGAACTACTTTTTCAAAAACTTTTAAGATCATCATGTTCTTTTTGTCCGGATGTCTTTTTTGGAATGAGTTTAAAAACTTATTAATAGCGCCATTATCAAACGAATTAACGGTAATAATTTGGGTATGGGTTAGTATGATGCAAATAGGGATGGTAATATAAAAAGCATCACTATCATTAAATGAATTGTTTTCGGTGGGTGTTTTTATGACTACAAACTTTACATTATCTTCTATTTCATATCGTGGTCTTTCGTCTATATCTAATGAGTCGCGTAAAAATTCGATAGGAATATCTAGGGCATCACTTAATTCAATAAATTCTTCCTCTTTGAATGGTGGTACAAGATTAACCCAAGCACCGGTTTCCGGCTTGTCAATTTCTACCGTTTGTCCTTCTATATTTTTAAAATATTGAATCATGCTTAAGTCGTTTAAGAAATTAAATTGTTATTTGACCATCATACACAAATGAGGCTGGGCCGCAAAGCCACACATCAGTAAAATGCTGTGCATCTATTTTATTGAATTTTATAAGAAGACTGCCACCCAGGGTTCTGATTTTAGTTTCATGAACTCCATAAGCATCACTACTCATTGCGATTGCTGCAGCTGTCACTCCAGTGCCACAACTAAAAGTTTCATTTTCAACACCACGCTCATAAGTTCTAACAAAGAGTACATCACCACTCCATTCTACAAAATTGACGTTGATTCCTTTTTCGTTGTACGTATTGTTATAGCGGATATTTTTTCCTTCCGTAAAAACGTCATAATTTGAAAGGTCAGAAACAGGCTTAATAAAGTGTGGCGAGCCTGTATTTAAGACAGTTGCTTCATTAAGTTTCGATATTTCATGTACATCAATCATTTTTAAATGCACCCATCCATTAGCGTCAATAACTGCTTCGTGTTCACCATCTGAAGCTATGAATGAATACTTGTTTGGCTGTATCCCTTTATCATATGCAAATTTCGTTAAACACCTGCCACCATTGCCACACATGGTTCCTGGAGCACCATCTGCGTTATAGTAAATCATTTCAAAATCATAGCTAGGATGCTCATTTAAAAGCATAAGTCCGTCTGCACCAATTCCAAAATGACGATCGCATAATGAGGCAACTTGCTCCTTAGATAATTCAATATTTCTCTTCCTGTTATCTAGAATAACAAAGTCGTTTCCAGTGCCTTGGTATTTGTAAAAATGTAACAGCATAATTAAATTGTTGAAATAATCTCTAATGATTGTTTAATCAAATTTTCTACAGCTGCATTTCCATCTTTGCTAAAAGTTTGCGAAACTCTATTGGCTACAATCGCACTTAAACTTAAACAGTGATGTCCTTGTAATTTTCCCAATCCATAAATAGCACTTGTTTCCATTTCAAAATTGGTGATTTTGTGAGGGCCGAAATTAAATGTGGTTAATTGATCTATGAGTTCCGAGTGCATGAGTGGTAAACGAAGCACCCTGCCTTGTGGTCCATAAAATCCTGGACAAGTTACTGTTATTCCCTGATGATAGCCTGTTACGAAATGTTTAAGTAATTTAACACTCGCACCTGTTATATAGGGCCCAGAAAATGATTTATTCAATGTAATCTGATCTTCAAATGCTTTTAATATTTGAGCTTCTTCACCATTGTTTTCATGTTTGTAGAAATGAAGTAAATTATCAATACCGAGCCCATGGGTACTAGCAACAAAACTATCTACTGGAATATTTGCTTGCAAAGAGCCAGAAGTACCAAGTCGAATGATTTGTAGGGTAGTTAAGGTGTTTTTTATCGTTCTTGTATCAAAATCAATATTTACAAGCGCATCTAGTTCATTTAAAACAATATCAATATTATCGGGCCCTATACCTGTAGAAACAACAGAAATCCTTTTGCTCCCAATAAAGCCTGTATGGGTGATAAATTCCCTGTGTTTGCTTTTATGCTCAATACGGTCAAAATACTTACTTACTTCAGTAACCCTGTCAGGGTCTCCAACAGTTAAGACTGTGGTACCTAATTCGTCGGGGCGCAGGTCTAAATGATAAACGGCACCTCTATTATTGATGATAAGTTCACTTTCTGCGATTCTTTGCATTTGAGCTAATTTTGAGCAAATTTCGGGTATTCAGATTTAGAATTTTGATTTTCCTTTCTTTGCTTTATTTTCGCAGTCCAATAAATGGTCCTGTGGCCGAGTGGCTAGGCAGAGCTCTGCAAAAGCTTCCACAGCGGTTCGAATCCGCTCGGGACCTCAAAACCCTTTAAAATAGCTCCTTTAGGAGCTATTTTTTCTTTAATTTTAATGATTTAAGCTATGAAATACGCGCAAACTATTGGAATTATTGCCGCTTTAATTGTGTTAATTTGTTCTTTTTTGCCGTGGAGTTTTGTGGTTTCGGAGCAAATTACCATATCTGGATTTGAAACAAAGGGTACCAGATTTGGTAGACCAGGTCTCTTTTTAAACTTTTTTACCATTATTGCAATCGTTTTGTTTTTGATACCTACCATCTGGGCTAAACGTACCAATATTTTTATTGGCGCCATTGTTTTCACTTGGAGCCTTAGAAATTATATTTTAGTTTCAACTTGTTTAATGGGAGAATGTCCAGTAAAGCAGCCCGCTTTATATACATTAGTGATTGCTAGTGGAGTGGTGATGGTAATGACTTTGCTTCCTAAATTAAATACGCTAAAAAAGTAAGCTTTGTCAAGTAGTACCGTAGCTATCGTTATTTTAAATTTTAATGGTAAAAAGCATTTAGAAACTTTTTTACCATCTGTCTTGAATACGAGCTATGCTAATTCAAAAGTTATTATCGCAGACAATGGTTCCACTGATGATTCAGTTTCATTTTTAGCAGCAAATTACCCTAACATCACATGTTTACAAAGTGATACCAATGAAGGTTTTGCGGGAGGATATAATTGGGCGCTATCTCTTGTAGACGCAGATTATTATGTACTTTTAAATTCTGATGTAGAGGTAACGCCTAATTGGCTAGAACCTATGGTATCATTACTTGATAATAATCAAGTTATTGCGGCTTGTCAACCTAAGATAAAGTCCTATTCCAATAAAGATAGTTTTGAATATGCGGGTGCATCGGGTGGTTGGATTGACACACTAGGTTACCCATTTTCGAGGGGAAGGATATTTGACATTTGCGAAAAAGACAATGGTCAATATGATACCATTGAACCCATTTTTTGGGCAACGGGTGCTTCTTTATTCATAAGGGCAGACCACTATAAACAAGTAGGCGGGTTGGATGAAAGTTTTTTTGCCCATCAAGAAGAAATTGATCTATGTTGGAGACTTCAAAGAGCGGGTTATTCAATCATGAGTTGTCCTAGTTCCATTGTTTATCACCTAGGAGGTGGTACACTTCCAAGAGGTGGAAGAAAAGTATTTTTAAACTTCAGAAATAACCTTTTGATGCTCGGAAAAAACCTACCAGTATTGGAGCTAATTTGGAAAATTCCGATGCGGTTTTGTTTAGATGCGATATCTGCATGGAAAGGTGTGTTGCAAGGTGACTTTTCGTTCTTTTACGCCATTGTTAAAGCGCATATGTCTGTTATGTCTATTTGGACTAAACAGCTGCTTAAAGGGACGCGAAAAAGCCATCCAATGCCCAAAAAACCAATCACCTCCTTGACAGGTGTATTTGATGGTTCAATTATTTGGCGCTATTTTGTCAAAAAACAAACTAAATTTTCTGAAATTATTTTGTCAAAGAGGATGTAAATAATATTTGTTGCCCTATTTTTGCAACTCCAAAACAATACTATGTCTGAACAAACAAATAACTTACCTGAAAAAGATTTAGCCAGCAACTGGGTATCTTCTTCTAAATTCTTGTTTTACTTGCATGTTTTTTGCATTCTTGCATTTGTTTTAGGTGGTTGTTACCGCTTATATGACCAGCGTTATAAAGGTAAACCAGACGTTGAAGTACAAGGAAGTAGCCAATATAAGCCTGAATACAAATAATTTTATTGAAATTTTCAATAAAAAATTTTGTCAGCAACTGCAGAATCCTATTTTTGCACTCCTAATTTAGTTCTTTACATTCAAGCGAAAGTAGCTCATTTGGTAGAGCACGACCTTGCCAAGGTCGGGGTGGCCGGTTCGAGCCCGGTCTTTCGCTCTAAATCCCGAGCCTTCCTTGTTCGGGATTTTTTTTACACCATGCCCTGGTGGTGGAACTGGTAGACACGCAGGACTTAAAATCCTGTTCGCCGCAACGCGAGTGCGGGTTCGATTCCCGCCTGGGGCACTATCCCTTCGCTT
>JBIIZN010000036.1:0-14284 GCA_044346275.1 Sediminibacterium sp. | reverse complement strand
GGGATATGCCTTATTTTGTACCACACTTAAAAAACAGGATATTTGCCGACCCTAACTTAATATTTAAAGGCCTTTATGCGATCAGTGAGTTTAATAATGGGTAGGTTTTTCCTACCAATGCTAATTACCGGATGTTTCTTTTTGAATGCGAAGGCACAAGAAAATTCTCCTTTTACAAGGTATGGCCTTGGTGATGTTTCACCAGGTAGCCATTCTATTAGTAGATCGATGGGTGGCCTTACCGCTGCCTATGCAGATGGCCAGGTTAACAATGTTGGGCAAGCCATCAATTTTGGTAATCCAGCTACCTACGGAAACTTTTTTATGGTGTCTTATGACTTAGGTTTAACCATCGATTCTAGAACTTTAAGAAGTGCCAATCCTTCTGATAAATTTACTTCCAATAATTTTTATCCAACCTATGTTGCATTTGGCGCACCCATCAAAAGCAAAAAAAACTTAGGCTTTGCATTTGGATTAAGGCCAGCTAGTAAAATTAATTACTCGGTGGTGGAGCGTTCAAGAATTGCAAACGATAGTTTAGGAACTGTTTATGAAGGAAGTGGCGGACTTAACCAATTATTTGTAGGACTTGGAAAAAGATGGAAAGGATTTAGTGTTGGAGTTAATACTGGATATAATTTTGGACGAAGAGAAATTTCAACTAAAAAAACTTTCTTAAACGATACTGTTTTCTATTATCAATCTAACTCTGCTACCGTTAGTAATTTTGGTGGCGCCTTTTTACACGGTGGTTTTCAATATGATTTTGTGGTTGCTCAGTCTGTAAATAGCTTAACCAAAGTAACCAATAAATATTGGCTTAGACTGGGTGCAACAGCTACCATGAGTCAGCAATTAAAAGCTACACAAACCACTACCAGAGAGACTTTCACGCAATCACAAACGGGTGATATTACCATTGATAGTATTTATAAAGTTGCTGACTTGCCTGGTACAATTGAAATTCCTGCTACTTACACAGCTGGTATTACATTACATAAAACGGCTGGCAACAATAGAGGCTTATTTGAACTTTGGTCACTTGGTGCAGAATATACAAGCACGCAGTGGACTAAATATAGATATTACAATCAACCTGATAGACTCGTAGATAGTTGGCAGTTTAGAGTAGGTGCTCAGTTTTGTCCTGATCCTGTTGCCGGCAGAAATTATTGGAGTAACGTAAATTACCGTGCGGGATTTTTTGTGGGTGAAGATTATGTAAATCCAGATGGTAATGGTTTAAAACAATTTGGATTTTCGATGGGCATGGGACTTCCCATTAAAAAATGGAACGCGTATGACAGACAATTTACCGTTATAAACGCTACTGTTCAAATTGGCAAAAGAGGATCTAACGTTAATAATTTTACAGAAAGCTATGCTCAATTTACGATGGGCTTTAGTTTAAGTGACCTTTGGTTCCAGAAACGTAAATATGATTAATCGTAACACACATAAAATTATTCATCTAGCAGCCATATTTATTGGCTGCTTTTTTATGCATGCATGTGAAAATGATGTGAACGTTGTAAAAGAATTGGGTGCGAAAACAACGAGCATAGAAGAAGGTATTCAGATAGAAAGCTATTTAAGCAACGAAGGAAAAATTAGTGCCAAATTAACAGCGCCATTACTGCTTCGTTACCAAGGCGACAGCGCCAGAAAAGCCGAATTCCCAAAATCACTTCACGTAGATTTTTTTGACGATAGCCTCAAACTAGAGAGTAAACTAGACGCCAAATACGGCAGATACCTCGAAAATGACCGAAAAGTCTTCCTTAGAGATAGTGTTGTCGTATTTAATTTAAAAGGAGATACCCTTTTTTGCAAAGAACTCTATTGGGACCAGGGCACTGAGCAGTTTTTCACCAATAAAGAGGTAACGCTGATACAAACCTACCCTTATAAGCAAAAAGGAAAGTATGCCAACGGGTTTACTTCCAATCAAAATCTTACTAATATTGTTTTCTTTACAGTACTACCTGGTAGCTATGCCGTTATTCCGGATAGTGTATTGTCAAAATAATTTTCGAACTAAAATTACGATCAATGGAATATAGAAGAATGGGCCGAACTGGCTTACAACTAAGTGCCTTGAGTTTAGGAAGTTGGGTCACTTTTCACAAACAAATTGAAGACAATACCGCCGACAATTTAATGGGTATGGCGTATGATGCTGGCATCAATTTTTTTGACAACGCAGAAGGTTATGCATTTGGCGAAAGTGAAAAAATGATGGGGCGTGTATTACAACAAAAAAAGTGGGACCGTACCTCTTATACGCTTTCTTCAAAAGTATTTTTTGGATGGAGAACAAACAATAAACCCAATCAAACTGGACTTAGTCGGAAACACATCATGGAAGCCTGCCATGAGGCTTTGGGGCGTTTGCAAACAGATTATTTAGACCTTTATTTTTGTCATAGGCCCGATCAAAATGTACCCATCGAAGAAGTTGTATGGACGATGCATAATTTAATTTCACAGGGTAAAGTATTATACTGGGGAACCTCTCAGTGGAGTGCTGCAGAAATTATGGAAGCTCACCGAGTTGCAGATCAACATCACTTAATTGGACCTACGGTAGAACAACCTCAATACAATATGTTTGAGCGATTTAAAATGGAGCAGGATTATTTACCGGTATTTAAAAATAAAGGTTTAGGTACCACTATTTGGAGCCCGCTTGGTGCTGGTTTTTTAACAGGAAAATACAACGAAGGTATTCCTACAGATAGTAGATTGTCGTTAGAGGGTTTTGACTGGCTTAAAGAACGCTGGGTACAAGAGGATAAAATTGAAAAGGTAAAAAGATTGGGCATTGTAGCCGCCGAACTAGGTATTAGCATGGCAGCATTAGCTATTGCCTGGACCCTCAAAAATCCAAATGTAACCACCACCATTTTAGGTGCAACCAAAGCGGCTCAATTAACGGAAAACTTGAAAGCCTTAGATGCACAAAAACTATTAACTACAGAGGTTTTGGAGCAAATTGAAAGCATTCTAGGCAATAAGCCATTTCTGGATTTAGCATAATATTCTATGTATATTTACGTTTGTCTATAAGACTATGGCAGAGCAACTTTATACCATTATTTGGATTGTAGTATCCCTTATTTTAATTGGCTTTTTTGCTGGTTACGAAATCGCTTTTATTAGCGCCAACAGACTTAGTATTGAGCTCAAAAAAAAGCAAGGACTTAGAAGTGGCATCATACTCTCTAATTTTATGGAGAGTCCGGCAAAATTTATTGGAACTTGTTTAATTGGACTCAATATTGTACTGGTTATTTATGGACTTTTATTCACAGCTTTTTTAAAAAGCATTGCATGGAATCCACTCGAAGTAGAAAACGAATACCTCAAACTTGTTATTGATACCATCATTTCTACTTTTGTAGTACTTGTTTTTGGAGAATTTATTCCCAAAGCTATTTTTAAAGCGCGCAACGATAAATTAATTGCATTTTTTGCGCCCGTTGCACAGTTTTTTCATTCGTTGCTACAACCCCTTGCTAGCGTTTTTGTTTCAATTGCGCAGTGGATATTAACGTACATATTTAATGTTCGTGTAAACAATAAAAATGAAGCCTTTAGCAAAGTAGACCTCGAACATTTTTTTCAGCAAACAAAAGATCAGGACGAAGAAAACCAAGAATTAAATACCGAACTTTTTGAAAATGCACTAAGTCTTCCGCTCGTAAAAATCAGGCAGTGCCTGGTTCCTAGAACAGAAATAGAGGGTGCCGATATACATACGAGCATTGAAGCATTGAAACAACAATTTATAAAAACACAGCTAAGTAAGCTTGTGATTTATGATGATAGTGTGGATTCTATTTTAGGATACGTACATCAAATTGATTTGTTTAAAAGACCTACAACCATTCAAGAAATTTTACATCCCATTATTGCTGTTCCTGAAAGCATGTCTGCCACCGATCTAATCAATAAATTTACCAAAGAGCGAAAAAGTATCGCTTGGGTAGTAGATGAGTTTGGTGGAACTGCAGGAATTGTTACCATGGAAGATGTGCTTGAAGAAATTTTTGGTGAAATTAGAGATGAATACGACGTTGAAGAATTTGTAGAAAAGCAACTCGCCGCCGACGAATTTATTTTTAGTGGTCGACTAGAACTAGACTACCTCAAAGAAAAATACGAATTGGATTTCCCCGAAAATGAATCCGAAACACTCAGTGGTTATATCATTAATAAACATGAAGCCATTCCAAAGCAAAAAGAAACCATTATTGTAGACCATTACCAAATTGATGTTTTAACGGTAAGCGATACAAGAATTGAGATGGTAAAACTTAAAATCTTGCGCTAGAAACCCTAACTTTAGCCTCCCAAAAGGTCCCTACAATGGCATTATTCAATAGAAATAGAGGCGAAGAGAAGGCCGAAATGACTTTCATTGACCACCTAGAAGAACTGCGTCAGCATATTATTAGGTCGGTAATTGCTATTTTGGTAATGGCCATCGTCATATTTATATACAGAGACTGGGTTTTTGACAACATTATCACAGGGCCCATCAACCCAGATTTTATTAGCTATCGTTTACTATGTAACTTTAGTGAATGGGCACATATGGGTAATGCACTTTGCATGCCTCCGGTAAATATAAACATGCAAACAACCACATTTGGTGGTCAATTTTTAAGCAGTATATCGCTTGCACTTATTGGCGGTATACTGATAGCCTTCCCCTATATATTTTGGGAATTTTGGCGCTTTATTAAGCCTGCACTAAAAGACAAAGAATTAAAAAACACCCGCTTTATTATTTTTTGGGTTTCATTTTTCTTTTTTATGGGTGCGGCTTTTGGTTATTTTTTACTAGGTCCATTTACCTTTAACTTTTTAGGAAGTTTTACGCTTGGTACCAAAGGCGTACTCGAAACTAGACCTACACTCACCGATTATTTAGACAACTTAACCAATCTAATACTTGGATGCGGTATTGCATTTGAGCTTCCAGTTCTTGCCTACATACTTACTAAAATAGGACTTATCACCCCCGTTTATTTAAGAAAAATTCGCAAATACGCTATCGTGGTTATTTTGCTAGCCGCTGCCATCATTACACCTAGTCCGGATTGGATGAGCCAGCTCATTGTTTTTCTTCCCTTGTTTGCTCTTTATGAATTAAGTATTTTAGTGTCTGCAAGGGTAACCAAGCAAAGAATTAAGGAAGACGAAGAAGAGTGGAGCTAATCACATATCTTTCAAGCAAGTTTAATATTTTACATTATGAGTTTTGTTTTTGACGCATCTAAACCTATCGCTATTGGATCAGACCATGCCGGTTTTGAATACAAAGAAGCGATTAAAAAATGGTTGATGCACAAAGGTTATCAGGTTCAGGATTTTGGTACACCAACGCTAGATTCTGTAGACTATCCCGACTATGCGCATCCAACGGCAGCGAGCGTAGCGAGCGGTGAAAGCACTTTTGGTATTTTAATTTGCGGAAGCGCTAACGGTGTTGCCATGACTGCTAATAAGCACCAATCTATTAGAGCTGCTCTGTGCTGGCAAACAGATGTAGCCGCACTTACAAGACAACACAACGACGCCAATGTTATTTGTATCCCTGCAAGATTTGTTGCATTAGCACTTGCAGAACAAATGATTGAAGTATTTATGGAAACTGCTTTTGAAGGTGGTAGACATGCGGGTCGTGTTGGAAAAATTTCATGTTCTTAATTAATCAATAAAATCCTCTTATGAAAAAATTGATCTGGATCTTTTTGCCTTTGATGAGTACGCTTGCCTTTGCGCAAAAAGCGGATGACCTCACCAAATTTGGAAAAGTAATTACAGTTAATGGTCTAAAAGAAAAACTAACTATTTTGGCGGGCGCCGAAATGGAAGGTCGTGAAACAGCTACACCTGGACAAAAGCGTGCAGCTGCGTATATCGAAAGTGAATTTAAAAGAATGGGCTTGCAGCCAGGCAATGGTGATAGCTACCAACAAGTATATCCAGTATATCAAGACGCACTCACTGAAAAAAAATTAGTAGTGAATGGTAAGAACATGGACTGGGATAAAGACTTTAATTTTTCTATGCAAACCATTGCAAGCGGTAATTTTAATTTTGGTAGCATTGTATTTGCAGGATACGGTATTGTAGATTCTGCTAAAGGCATTAATGACTATGCTAACCTTGATGTAAATGGGAAGCTTGTCGTAGTTGTTGAAGGTTCAAGTGCAGGCATCCCAACTATGGGTGTTGGCGGAAGCCGCGCATTTAACGCAAACCCAGCATCTCCTGCAGCAAAAATGCGCGCAGCAAGTTCAAAAGGTGCAGCCGGTTTACTTTTTGTTTCTGCCGATTTTCCTAAAAGAATGGCTACTCAAGTTAAAGGTGGTATGTACCTCAAAAAAAATAATACACCTGGGTTTTTAATGGTGAATATTTCTGCTGCGGTTGCTAGTTCTTTATTAGGTAACACAAACACTTTAAGTTTAAGTGATATTGCTGCTACCACCAAAGGTTCTTACAGCTCAGCCTTGCAAATTGTTGCCACTAAAACAACTGAAAATTTAGAAAGCAGTAACGTGATTGGTATGATTCCTGGTACCGATAAAAAAGACGAGTACTTGTTTTTAACAGGTCACTACGATCATCTAGGTAAAAGAGGTGATGTGATTTACTATGGCGCCGATGATGATGGTTCTGGTACAGTAGGTGTTATGCAAATGGCAGAAGCTTTTGCAGCAGCTGCTAAAAAAGGAAAGTACCCACGCAGAACAGTTGTATTTATGGCTGTAAGCGGAGAAGAAAAAGGCCTGTGGGGTTCTGAATACTACTCGGAGCACCCTATTTATCCTATGGATAAAACAACTGCAGATTTAAATACCGATATGATTGGTCGTGTAGATACTGAGCGTATGACTGCCGATACCTTAAATTATATTTATGTAATTGGTCATGATAAATTAAGTTCTGAATTACAAACCATCAATGAAGCTGCGAATAAAAAATCGGCTAACCTCGTGCTTGATTACAAGTTTGATGATCCTAACGATAAGAATAGAATTTACTACCGTAGCGATCATTATAATTTTGCCAAAGTAGGTGTACCTATTTTATTCTTTTATGATGGTATGCTTCAAGCAGACTACCATAAACCTACAGATACCGTAGATAAAATCAATTTCGAATTGATGCAAAAGAGAACCTTAATGGTATACTATACTGCATGTGAAATTGCAAACAGAGATGCAATGTTAAAAAGAGATATTCCTTTAACAATGCCTGCGCGTTAATACGCAGTTCTAATAACGCATAAAAAAGCCCCCTGAAATTTCAGAGGGCTTTTTTTATATAAAAATTTTTGCAGTTACTACTGTCCTAAAATGTATGCGAAAATGAGCGGCACCACAATAGTAGCATCACTCTCTACAATAAATTTAGGCGTATTGATATCTAATTTACCCCAGGTAATTTTTTCGTTAGGAACTGCGCCAGAGTAAGACCCGTATGATGTTGTAGAGTCACTGATCTGACAAAAATAACTCCAGAAAGGGACGTCATGCCATTCTAAATCTTGGTACATCATCGGCACTACACAAATTGGGAAATCGCCCGCAATACCACCACCTACTTGGAAAAATCCGACACCCTTACCACCGCTATTAGCCCGGTACCATTCGGTAAGCATGATCATATATTCGATACCGTTTTTAACGGTGCTCGCTTTTAATTCATTTTTAATTACATAAGACGCAAAGATATTTCCGGTGGTACTGTCTTCCCATCCTGGTACAACAATTGGAATATTTTTTTGAGCAGCTGCAACCATCCAACTATTTTTTGGATCAATTTCATAGTACTGCTCTAACTCTCCGCTCAGGATTACTTGGTATAAAAATTCATGCGGAAAGTAACGCTCACCTTTTGCTTCTGCATCTTTCCAGAACTTCACAATGTGTTTTTGCAAACGGCGAAACGCTTCTTCTTCTGGAATACAAGTATCTGTTACACGGTTGTAGTGATTTTCTAATAAATCCCACTCGTCTTGTGGTGTTAAGTCTCTATAATTTGGCACACGCTTGTAGTGGCTATGGGCTACTAAATTCATCACGTCTTCTTCGAGGTTGGCACCTGTACAGCTAATGATGGCAATTTTATCTTGACGAATCATTTCGGCAAGGCTAATACCTAATTCGGCAGTACTCATAGCACCCGCTAAACTCACGAGCATTTTACCACCTTCTAATAGATGGGTTTCATAACCTTTTGCAGCATCCACTAATGCAGCTGCATTAAAATGGCGATATTGATGTTCAATAAACTGGGAAACAGGGCCTTTTGTCATGTTATTTAATTTGTGAGGGCAAAAGTAATTTTTTTAACCGGTTTTCTTTGTTGAAATTTGGGCTATGAGAGTCCTTTTTTTAGCCTTAGCAATGGTAGCCAGCAGTTTTGTGAGCGCCCAACAAAAACCCACCGATTTAGACAAGTCGCCCATGGACATGAGTTATTGGCCTGCCAACTTTCCCATGCTTAAATTAAGCGGAAAAGCTAGTGGAGAACCAAGGGCCAGGGTTATTTATGGAAGACCACAAAAAAATGGCCGCCCTTTATTTGGAGACATTGTTCAGTACAATAACATTTGGCGATTAGGGGCCAACGAAGCTACTGAAATTGAATTTTTTGTACCCGTAAAAATTGCCGGAAAATTAGTACCCAAGGGTCGCTATACACTTTATGGTATTCCGAGTGAAAACACTTGGACCCTCATCTTAAATACCGACAATTTTAGTTGGGGAAATTTTAGTTACAATCCTAAAAAAGATTTGTTACGCACCGAAGTGCCTGTAATTAAAACACTGGATAGCACCGATGCTTTTACACTCTATTTTGAAGAAACAAGTTTAGGAGCGGGTCTTATTATTATGTGGGACCAAGTAAAAGTGATGTTACCCATTTTATATTCTAAAGAACCCGTTACCAATAAAAAGAAATAAAATTATTTTAATAGATTACTTATGAAATTAGCTACTAAATATATACACGCAGGTACAGAACCAGATCCATCTACAGGTGCTATCATGACGCCGATTTATCAAACCTCAACCTATGTACAAGAGGCCCCAGGCGTTAACAAAGGATATGAATATGCAAGAAGCCAAAACCCTACCAGGGCAGCCCTTGAGAACGCTTTTGCAGACATTGAAAATGGAAAATTTGGGCTTGCATTTAGCAGTGGTGTTGCTGCAACAGACGCCGTTATTACACTACTTGAACCAGGCGACGAAGTGATCGCAGCAAATGATATGTATGGTGGTACGTACAGGCTTTTTACTAAAATATTTGCTAAGTATAATATTGTATTTACGTATGTAGACACCACAGATATTACACAAATAGAAAAAGCGGTTTCTAGTAAAACTAAATTATTGTGGATTGAAACACCAACCAATCCGCTCATGAACATTACGGATATTGCAGCCGTGTCCGCAATTGCAAAAAAGAACAATATCTTACTTTGTGTAGATAATACTTTTGCATCTCCTTATTTACAAAATCCATTAGACCTAGGCGCCGATATTGTGATGCACTCCGCTACCAAATATTTAGGAGGACATAGTGATGTGATACAAGGTTGCCTTGTTATGAACGATGCAGCACTTCGCGATCAATTATATTTTATCCAAAAAAGTAGAGGTGCTGTGCCTGGCCCGATGGATTGTTTTTTAGTATTAAGGGGCATTAAAACCTTACACCTACGTATGCAGCGTCACTGCGAAAATGGGGCTGCGATGGCTGCCTTTTTAAAGCAGCATCCAAAGGTTGAACGCGTATACTGGTGCGGTTTTGAAGACCATCCGGGTTATAGCGTTGCCAAAAAACAAATGCGTGGTTTTGGTGGGATGATGAGCTTTACTTTAAAAGATGACAGTGTAGAAAATGCGGTAAGGGTTTTATCTAGTACCAAGGTTTTTGCGCTCGCCGAAAGTTTAGGTGGTGTAGAGTCACTGATCAATCATCCGGCTTCAATGACGCACGCTTCGATTCCAAGAGAAGAAAGAATTAAAAACGGACTCTCTGATAGTTTAATTAGACTGAGTGTGGGTGTAGAAGATATTGAAGATTTGATAGCAGATATCAATCAGGCGATCGGGTAATTACGCAATCGTTTTTGAAAACTAATATTTGAGCGCCTATTTGAGTGACGCTAATTTTTCTAGTGCGCGCTTTAAGGTTTCTTCTTTTTTTGCAAAACAAAATCGGATCACTTTGTTGTCTGTTTTATTTTTATAAAACGCCGACACGGGTATGGTGGCAACACCGTATTCCTGAATAAGTTTCATGGCAAAATCTGTGTCTGATGCATCAGAAATAGTTGCGTAACTATAGCATTCGAAATAACTACCACTAGATGGCAAACACTGCAGTGGCGTAGATTTCATAAGATTTCGAAAATAATCGCGCTTCACTTGCATTTGAGCGCCAAGCTTTAAATAAGCATCTTTATTTTCCATGTAAGCAGCAAGCGCTACTTGTTTAGGCGTATCTGCACAAAAGGCATTAAACTGATGCACTTTGCGGTAGGCTTCCATTAATGAAGTATCACCTATACAATAACCTAATTTCCATCCGGTGGCATGATAGGTTTTACCGAAAGAAAAACATACAAAACTACGTGCTAATAAATCGGGGTAACGAAGTATACTTTGATGCTCAATACCATCATAGATTAAATGCTCATATACTTCGTCACTTAAAATAATAATATTCGTGCCCTCCACTATATCTCTTAACTGCTCAATATCATTTTTGAATAGAACCGTTCCGGTAGGGTTGTGTGGTGAATTGATCATGATGCACTTAGTGCGATCCGTAATTTTTTCACGCACCAAATCCCAGGGAATAGAATAGCTTGGAAACTGAAGCGGAATGGTTACAGCAACTGCTCCATTGATTTCAATATTTGGAATATAGCTGTCGTAACAAGGTTCAAATACAATCACTTCATCCCCTTTTTGCAAAATGGTGGTAAGGGCCGTGTAAATGGCATAGGTTCCGCCTGGTGTCACAATAATATCAGTTCCCGCAGATACCTGGGTTCCATAAAGTGCGTGTACTTTGCTTACAATGGCCTCTCTGAGGGGCAAATAGCCGTTTAAATGCGTATACTGGTTGTGACCATTTCGCATAGCAGCAGCCACTAGCTCTATAAGGTCTTGTGGCATATCAAAGTCAGGAAAACCCTGCCCTAAATTAACAGCACCATGCTTTGCAGCAAGTTCACTCATCACGGTAAAAATGCTGATGCCCGTACTCGGTAATTTAGAAGTAAGATGCATGTGGATGGGATAAAAAGTTATAAAGCCAATCTGCTGCCGAGCCTATTTAATTCGACCTCTGCAATTTTAGCGGTGTATTGCAGGTTCACCAAACGGTAGCCAACATTTTCAAAACTTTCTTGTGCCTGACGCACTTCAATAATAGTTGCCTGAGCTAGTTCAAATTTTTGTAACACCAAATCAAGTAGCTGACCAGACAGTGCATAGTTTTTAGCTTCTGTCTCTAATTGCGACAGTGCATTACTATAAGCATTAAATGTTTTAACAGCATTTGTTTCAAGTGTAAGCGCTAGATTTTCTTGTTGGATTTTTGCACTGCGTGTATTGATAGCAGCTACTTGTCCTTGACGCTTAAATACAGAACCATTATAAAGCGGGACACTTAAATTGACACCAAAAAATGGACCATAACTCTGGTTGAGTAATATGAAACCAGCTGCACTTTTATTGCTATTTAAATTAAAGCCTGTTGTAGCTCTTAAGGATGGCATACGAAGGGCGGCCGTTTCTTTTTCGATGAGCTGATTGATGGTAATTTGTGTAGCAGCCGCTAAATAATCTGGATTGGAAGGTAGCGCCCCTTTGATATTTTCTAGTGATAAGGTTTTATCAATTGCAATTTTATCATCTACTACAATAACTGAATCAGGGGATTGTACCATCGATTGTAATAAATCTGCTTTGCTTTGTTTGATAATTAAATATTGTGTTTGGAGCGCCTGCTTTTGCTGGTTTAAGTCAAGCTTAGCCTGATAAATATCCGCATTGTTGGCAAGTCCTGCTTGCTGTCTTGCTTCTAAAATATCGAGTCGTTTTTGAAAAACGTCTATCGATTTTTGAATTGTTTTTAGTAGTTCCTGCTGACGCACCACTTCGTAATAACGCACGCTAACAAGCGCCATGGTATTTTGAAGCTGTGCATTGAGTACATTTTTATTGAGTAACTCTAATTGTGCTAATCTTTTTTGCGTTGTTACAATGCGGTTGCCATTGTATAATAACATACTACCCGTAACACCTACTTGCAAAATATTGGACCCTACATTATTTCGTTGTGTATTTCTATTGGCATCCGGAAACTTTTGGTTGATCGAAATAATTTGTTCGTTATCGGAAGCGTTTAAATTAATGGTTGGCAGCGCCCCTGCAACTCCAGGATTGTTGTTGATATTGCTAATCGCTAATTGGTTACGAACTAGTTCAACATCATAACTATTTTTAAGTGCGATAGAAATGGCGTTATCTAACGTTAATTTTTGTTGCGCACTTATTTGTGAAACCGCGGCAACAACAAATAATACAAGAAGCCATTTTTTCATGTGTCCAGTTTTTATTTGATTAGCCAACGAGTGTTCCTACCTGCATACCTTCTACCACTTTTAATAAATTACCAGGCTTGTTCATGTCAAACACAATGATGGGCAATTTATTTTCCATACATAAAGTAAAGGCCGTCATGTCCATTACTTTTAAGTTTTTAGAAATACAATCTTGGAAACCAATGGTTTCAAATTTAGTTGCGGTAGGATCTTTTTCTGGATCGGCACTATACACACCATCTACACGTGTTCCTTTTAAAATAACATCGGCCTTCATTTCTATGGCACGCAGTGAACCCGCTGTATCGGTAGTGAAATAAGGGTTACCAGTACCTGCACCAAATATCACCACACGTCCTTTTTCTAAATGTCTTAATGCTTTACGGCGGATGTAAGGCTCTGCAACCTGCTCCATATTAATGGCGCTTTGTAAGCGTGTATACACGCCGATTTTTTCAAGCATCGCTTGCATGGCCATAGCATTGATTACGGTAGCAAGCATTCCCATATAATCACCATGCGCACGTTCAATACCGCTATCGGCTTCATTCATGCCCCTATAAATATTACCACCGCCAATAACAATGGCAACTTGAACGCCTAAATCAACTACTTTTTTAATATCCTGTGCGTACTGTTCAATGATTTTAGGATTGAACGGATCGCCGTTTCTTTGTTCACCTAATAAGGCCTCACCAGATAATTTAAGTAGAATTCTTTTGTACTTAGGAAGCATAATGGGTCATTTATATATGCAAATAACCTCAATTTTTAGTCAAGTGCCAAAGAAAACCGAGCCAAAAAAAAAGAGGCCCGTGAGGGCCTCTTTATATAAGCAGTTTGAAACAAGAATTTATCCTAATGCAACACGCTTAAACTCTGTAACAACAACGTCGCCGGCAGATTTCAAGTAAGCCTCAACGGTGATGCCACCATCTTTCACAAAAGCTTGTGCTAAAAGGGTATTTTCTTTGAAGAAAGCGTTAAGCTTACCTTCTGCAATTTTAGCAACCATTTCGTCTGGTTTGCCAGCCATTTTAGGATCTTCCTTCATGGTATCAATGATAATTGCACGCTCTCTTTCGATGGTATCAGCAGGGATAGAGTTAGCATCTACTGCAAGTGGGTTCATCGCTGCAATTTGCATCGCAACATCTCTACCAGCCTCAGCTGCTTCTTTATTTAAACCTACTAATACACCCATACGGTTTGCGCCATGGATATAAGATGCTACGTAAGCAGCTTCTACTCTTTCAAATTTAGCAACACCAATTTTTTCACCGATAGAAGCTAATTTGTCATTGATCATATCAGACACTTTTGCGCCATTTATCAATACTTCATTTAATTCTTCTGCAGATTTTACATTGTTTGCAACAGCAGCATCAGCAATGCTTTGCGCAAATGCAACGAACTCTGCATTTTTAGAAACGAAATCTGTTTCACAAGAAATACAAACTACAAAACCAGTTTTGTTGTCTGCAGAAGTTTGTGCAATGATCACACCTTCTTTTGCTTCACGGTCGCTACGTTTTGCAGCCACTTTTTGACCTTGCTTACGTAACCAATCGATAGCCGCTTCAAAATCACCAGCAGATTCTGTTAATGCTTTACGGCAATCCATCATAC
>JBIIZN010000121.1:0-4421 GCA_044346275.1 Sediminibacterium sp. | reverse complement strand
TAATTTTATCAGGTGCATTAGATGTAGTGGTAATTGACTCGGTAGCAGCACTTGTACCAAAAAGTGAATTAGAGGGTGAAATGGGTGATTCTAAAATGGGATTGCATGCAAGACTTATGAGCCAAGCCCTTCGTAAGCTTACAGCAACTATTAATAAAACAGGAACGGTTTGTATTTTCATCAACCAATTACGTGAAAAAATTGGCGTCATGTTTGGTAACCCCGAAACAACAACCGGTGGTAATGCTTTAAAGTTCTATGCTTCTGTACGTTTAGACATCAGACGAATGACGCAAATTAAAGATGGTGATGCAGCGGTTGGTAACCACGTGAAAGTTAAGGTTGTAAAAAATAAAGTAGCACCACCATTTAGAGCTGCAGAATTTGACATCATTTTTGGCGAAGGCATTAGCAAACTAGGCGAAATCATTGATATGGGCGTTGAGCTTGGTATTGTTCAAAAAAGCGGAAGCTGGTTTAGCTATGACACCAACAAACTTGGTCAAGGTAGAGAGTCTGTAAAGACACTTTTACACGATAATCCAGAATTAGCTAACGAAATTGAGGCTAAAATTAGAGCCAAGGTTATTGAGGCAAGAACAGCTGCAGCAGAAGCATAAATTTTGCTGAAAAACGGATAATATTTGATGGGTTAGTAATAATAAAAATAGCCGTCCTATAAAAAGGGGCGGCTATTTTGTTTATTTTACAAAAAAAAGAATTTGCTGTACCACCTGCTACTGTTTATGATACGAATAGCCCTTAAAATATTCTGTGTATCCATAAAAATACAGAACAAGCAGGCGCTTCAACAAAGAGGACCATTATTAATTGTAGCCAATCACCCTGATTCTTTTTTTGACGCTCTTGTAATCGCAGCAAATACCAAATACCCACTTTCGTTTTTAGCAAGAGGAGACGTTTTTACTAAACCCTGGCACAACTTTCTACTGCGCGCACTAAATATGATGCCCGTTTATAGACAACGAGAGGGAAAAGAGCACTTACATAAAAACCAAAATAGTTTTGATGCAAGTGTAGAAGTATTAAAAAATGGAGGCATTCTATTAATTTTTATTGAAGGCACTTGTTTAAATAAAAATGAATTACAGCCGTTTAAAAAAGGGGCAGCCAGAATTTTACAACAGGCAGTAGCCGCTGGCGTAACACCAGCAGTGCTTCCAGCGGTTATCACCTACAATGGCTTTAAGCATTTTGGCAAAAAAATATGTTTAATGTTAGGTAGCACTGTTCCGGCTACTCAATTTTTTAACAAGAGCGTATTAGCCGAAAACGAGGCAAACCAGCGAAATAATTTTAACAACCATGTGATGGAACAAATGACTTCACTTTTTAAGGAACCGCCCTCTAAAAAGTATAAGCGCCCTATTTATTTGTTTCCCATTATAGGTGTTGCTTGGTTTTGGCATGCACCACTTTTTTTAATTATAAAAACTTTTGTGGCATATAAAACAAAGGGAACCGTATTTTATGATTCGGTTTTATTTGCGGTACTACTATTTGCTTATCCACTTTATTTGATCCTGCTGTTTATATTGTTGTACCTCACCGGGATTCCCAACTTTATGAACTGTTTAATAATAGCCGCACACCCTTTGCTTGCTATCATTTATACCCAATCAAAAAAATAAATTAACTACCTTTCTGCTTTAATAATACACACATGAAAAACATTAAAAAATTAGGTCCGCGAAAAAGAATAGCACTTGTGGCGCATGATAATAAAAAGGCGGATTTAATGGCGTGGGTGGAACACAATAAAGTAGTGTTGTCTAAACACGAGCTTATAGCAACGGGCACCACCGGAAAAATTATTGAAGAAAAAATAGATAGACCGGTAAAAAAATTAATGAGCGGACCCATGGGTGGCGACCAGCAAATTGGTGCCATGATTGCATCTGGCGAAATAGATATGATGTTTTTTTTCTGGGATCCTATGGAGGCACAACCCCACGATAGTGATGTAAAAGCGCTTTTAAGATTATGTGTGCTTTGGAATATTCCAATGGCCTGCGACAGAGCAACCGCCGATTTTGTTATTACATCTCCATTTATGCATGGGGACTATGATGCAACCATTCCTGATTACAGCGATTATTTAAACAGGAAGATTGTAAAGTAGGATGCAAAAAATTAATATTAGGAACTGGCAAATTAGTGACGCTCAAGCTCTTGCAGCAGTAGCCAATAACAGAAACGTTTGGAATAGCATTAGAAATGAATTCCCAAGCCCATATACCGTTATGGATGCACTTGCGTGGATCAAACATAAAAATGAAGAAAAACCGGTGGCTAATTTTGCAATAGAAATTGGAAATGTGGTAGCGGGAAATATTAGCTGTACTTGGCACAAAGACGTATATGCAAAAACAGTAGAGATCGGATATTTTATTGGTGAAAATTATTGGGGCAAAGGAATTGCAACGGCAGCGGTTTCACAAATGTTAGAGGCAATTAAAAAAAACAAAGAGATTGTGCGCATTGAAGCAAAAATTTTTGGAAATAACAAAGGATCAGCGCGTGTCTTAGAAAAAAATAATTTTGTGCTCGAGGGAACCAGAAAAAATGCAATTTTTAAAAATGGCGTAATCGCTGACGAAGAAGTATGGGTTCATTTGGTATCATAAAAAAATTTACTCCACCTACAATTTTTGTGGTGATATTTTTTTTATCATGCGCACAAAAAAAGTATGCCAATCCGCGCATTCAAATTGAAACAAAATACGGCATTATTGAAGCTGAATTATACCCCGACAAAGCGCCGCAAACTTGCGCAGCCATTTTATCTTATGTAGATTCTGGTTTTTATGAAGACGCTTCTTTTTACCGCGTATTAAATGTAACCAACCAACCATCTAACGCACCCAAAACCGAAATTTTGCAGGGCGGACTTTGGAAAACCAATTACATGAAACTCTATGAAATGAAGGGTATTCCGCACGAACCCACCTCAAAAACGGGACTTAAACACACTGATGGGGTTTTATCACTAGCACGAAATGTACCTGGCACCGCAAACGCCGAATTTTTTATTTGCATAGGTAATCAGCCCGGTCTCGACGAAGGCGGCGAAAATGTAGAAGATAAACTCGGGTATGCTGCTTTTGGAAAAGTAATAAAAGGTATGTCTGTGGTCCGAAAAATATATATGTTAAACGATCACGAACAAATGCTCACCCCACCTGTTGCTATTTTTAATATTACTAGAAAATAAACGGTATGCCATTTACGCTTCATGCACCCTATAGTCCAGCAGGTGATCAGCCATCGGCCATTGATCAGCTCACAAAGGGCGTACTTGAAAACGAGCAGTACCAAACATTACTGGGTGTAACGGGAAGCGGTAAAACATTTACCATTGCCAACGTTATTCAAAACACACAACGTCCAACGCTGGTGCTCACACACAACAAAACCCTTGTGGCACAGCTATATGGCGAGTTCAAACAGTTTTTTCCGGACAACGCAGTAGGGTATTTTGTTAGCTATTACGATTATTACCAGCCCGAGGCTTATATGCCGGTTACAGGCGTATACATCGAAAAAGATTTAAGCATTAATGAAGAGCTGGATAAACTGAGGCTTCAAGCCACCGCGCAATTATTAAGTGGACGTAGAGATATTATTATTGTTGCGAGTGTGAGTTGTATTTATGGTATGGGTAATCCAACCGAATATGAAAACGGCATTGTGCGTATTCATACGGGTCAGGTGGTTTCGAGGCAAGCGTTTTTACACGCGCTTATAAATTCTTTGTATACCCGCACACAAGATGATTTTAAACGTGGATCGTTTAGGGTAAAGGGCGACACCGTCGATATTAATTTACCCTACGTAGATTTTGGTTACCGCGTTACTTTTTTTGGTGATGAAATTGAATCTATCGAAAGCATTGAAACCGAAACCAGCAAACGCATTGGTACGATGGACAATGCGGCTATTTTTCCAGCCAATTTATATTTAGCGCCCAAAGACATGATTGTAGAAGTGATTCACGAAATACAAGATGAAATGCGCGCGCAGTACGAATATTTTATGCGCGTTGGAAAAAAACAAGAAGCCAACCGCATCAAAGAAAGGGTAGAATATGATTTAGAAATGATTCGTGAACTGGGTTATTGCTCTGGCATCGAAAACTATTCTCGTTTTTTTGATAGAAGAAAACCGGGCACCAGGCCCTTTTGTTTACTCGATTATTTTCCCAAAGATTTTTTGTGCATTATAGATGAGAGCCATCAAACCATTCCGCAAATTGCCGGCATGTATGGTGGCGATAGGTCCAGAAAAATGACACTGGTTGATTATGGATTTCGTTTACCGAGCGCCATTGATAACCGCCCACTTAATTTTCATGAGTTTGATAACATGATTGGTCAAACCATTTTTGTGAGCGCCACCCC
>JBIIZN010000120.1:0-4473 GCA_044346275.1 Sediminibacterium sp. | reverse complement strand
CATCCATTTGCTCGAGTAACTTCCAAGAGCTGTCTGTGTAGGTTGGGGTGTTAAAATCAGCGCCAAAAGTTTCATGCCCAGTATTACTGCCAGAAGCTTTACCTGTAACTGAACCAGCACCGACACCCGCCACTGCAATAGTAGCACCAGCTGTTAAACTATCTAGCCCATCAGCTACCTTAGTTAAAGTAGCTTCTGTAGCGCCTTCTACCTTTTGTTTAACATCTACAAACTTAATTGCCGATACAGCAAATACAAGGGCTTCAATAGCTAACCCCCCAGTAATTAATAAATCTTGCAAGGGCCACTCCAACAACTTGGCAATAACACCAATTAAGATAACTACCGCTGCACCACTGTAGAACAAATTAAAAATGTCTAGTTTTTTTGTTTTTGACATTGCCTAAGGTTTTATAAATGTTTAATGTTTATTTGTTTTTTCTTGCATTTCTTTAACATACGCTACAAAATTTTCATTGCTCTCAAACCCAGAAAATTTGATGATTGAGTCGATCGATAAATTTGTATTGAACGGACTTTCAAACTCACTTAAAAAATGCTTATACCTAAATTCATTTATAAGTAAGTGAAATGCATTACTGTAATAGGTTTGAGCGATTCTATCCAGCTTTTCTGGATTACTGTTCAATAAATCAGCAAAATGCTCAACTGAAGCGTCTTTGTTTAAATAGTATTTTAAATCAAAAAAGTAATGATCAAATACATTTTTATCATGAGCATCGCTTGAACGAAACTTCGAAATGATATCCTTAAAATAAATAAGTAGCGACATGATCCAGTATTAGGATCATAAAAGTTGGAAAAATAAAATGAGTGGAGAAATTACAGCTGTAATTATGAAAATGACATTGTATTAGTTAAAATTACATTTGTAACAAATTAAATTACATTGATTTTCAATGCATTATGATGTTATAACATCTATCAGGTCTGAAGGATTACCTCCATGGTATTTTTTAAATGGCTGGTAAAAACGTTGTCTGGACCCAAAGCCTACCTCCAAGGCCAATGCCTCAATGGTATAATCTTTAAATTTTGGGAGCTTAATTATTTCAACAAAGTATTCGACCCTAGATTTATTTACCAACTCATCAAAACTTAGTGAGTACTTGAAATAAATATATTTGAACATGATGTCTTTACTAACGCCCATGATATTAGAGAATTCAACAATATCTGCCGTTTTACTCTTGTAATACAAATTGGTGAAAAAGTGGAAGTTGAAATCAACTTCATTGATGTCGGTATCAAACTGAGCTCTTGCAAATAAATAGCCAAAAGAGATTTTGGAGCCGTTTTTATTGATAAAACTGGGCCTATATAATATAATTAATAATAAAGTTAAGCCCAATACGATTCGGAGAAACGAATTAAACTCACTTGGGATTTTAAAAATAGCAGAAAGAACAATAAAAATTAATTGGGTAAAAATGACCATAAAAAAACAAAAGGTCCAAATTTGAATTTTTTTGAAATAAACGTTTTTAAATGAAAACTTGAATAGGATATTGAATATGTAATAAAGACAAAATAAATTAAAGAAAATAAAATCTATATCAATTAAAATATCGAGATACTTAGGCAGGTTAACCCCATTAGACTTTGTAAATACAGTCTCGTATCCCACTATTTGCGCATAAAATGCCAAATAAATGTAAATGGCATACGCACTAATTAAATAAACATTGGCAATTTTTTTGTGCTGGATAAAATATAGATTGGTAAATATTTGAACCATTGAAGTTCCAATAAGCATTGGGCAAATCATCCGAATTAGAACAAACTGATCCGGCGATGTCCTGATAAATAAAATAAAAGAAGCAACAAGAAGTGCAAGAACAAATACTGAGAAAAAGATTTTTAGCCTAATTGGAGATTTAAAACGAATAAGGACATCCAAAAACACAATAACCGAAAAAAGGAAAATAAAAAAGTGGGAACATTTAATTAGCAACCCTGTAGTGATGTCCATTATAATGATATATGAATTTAAAAATATCTTATATCAACGCTAAAAGATGAAATATCATAATTTTTTGTTGTAAAAATTAATAATACGTTGATAAACAATTATATATACAATACGTTAATATGTATTTTGTGTGTAAAAGTAGTTGGTATTTTAGATATTTAAAGCCATGATATTCAATTGTTAGGATGAGAATGTGAGAGATTTGAGCTTCTGAGCCTAATTGTATCGATGATTTAAATTAGCTACCTTTACACATCTAAACACTACATGAAGGATGACATACAACATATCCTTTCAGGAACGAGCCAAGTTAAGCACCACCATCTTATCCAAACAACCTGTAGTTACCTTAAAGGAAGCCAAGGAGCAAGTTCAATGGCTAAAGACCAACAGCAACTCAAAGAAGAAGAAACAACGAGATTAATTGATTACATAGTAAATCAGAAACTTTGGGTTGAAAATATCAATATTGATAATTACGTTTCACAAGGTGCTGAACAAAAAGTTTATTTAAAGGACGGTTATTGTTGTTTTTATAGTGACAATACAAAATTAATCAGTGAAAAAACCTAAAAAAGCCGATCTCCCTACCAAAATTTGCGTAGCCTGCAAAAGACCCTTTACGTGGCGTAAAAAATGGGAACGCTGCTGGGATGAAGTACTCTATTGCAGTGAAGGCTGCAAGAAAAAAAGAAATTAGCGTTTACTAATTTTATTATGGGTAATGGCCCGCTGTCTGGTGCATTTAAACCTACTAATAGCCGCACTCCTTTTTACGAGGTGCTTTTGACTCACCCCACTATTAACGCGCTTTCGCCACAAATTAAAACTACTCCGCTTAAGATTACGGCGCATGAGTTCAATAACCTGAGCCTCCGACACGCCAAATTGAAAGTAAATGGCCTCAAAAGGGGTACGGTCTTCCCAGGCCATTTCTATGATTCTATCGATTGTTATTAGGTCCACTAATAGTAATAACAACAAATTTGCAGTTTGGTTGAAACCAAAACTACAAGCCCTTTAAAATTTTAAATAGGTCTACGTCAGATTCTACCTGAAATTTTACAAAAATCTTTTTTTTGAATGTAGAAACAGTACTGGGCTTAAGGTCTAACTTTTGCGCAATAATATTAGTTGTGGCCCCATCTAAAATAAGCGAAGCCACCTCCTTTTCGCGGGGGGAAAGTCTATTAAATTCGATTAGGTTAGTGGGCATATTTAATTATTGGGGGGATAAGAAAATTATAAACCAAAACGAGATTTAACCGCGTTATAATTTGTGTTTATTTCTGACAAGGATAATGCTCTACTATACATATTTACGGATGAATAGTCGCCATAAACGCCATCTTCCATATCCCAGCGTCGGGCAATACGATAGCCTGGTGAGGATGCTCGCAAGTTTACGTTTGTAGTTCTAGAGCCTAATGAAACTCCATTTCTGTAAAGTGTTAAAACAGAACCATTATACGTAGCAACAATGTGAACCCAATTATTTAAATCGGACCCATAATTTGTGGTTGGTTCAAAAGTCGACCAACCGCCCATAGCTGCAGTGTATCTATAGCTATTGTGAGCCGCACCTGACCAGGCCCTTGCATTATAGGCCAAAACCATATTCACTGTTCCTCCAGATACTTTTTCAGAGAATATACAAGGAGCATAATTTGAACTCGTTAGCGGATTTTGCTCTCCTTTAGTTCCTGCCATTTTTACCCAAACTTCAACAGTAAACTGGGTTAGGTTTGCAAATCCCGTTGTAGATTCAGCAAAACCACCCGTACTAGTGAATCTTATAACGCCACCATCACTATTAACATAGGAACCACTGCTTAATGAGAAGCTAGTAACAGCATTCCCAGTCACTAAATTGGTCCAGGTGTTTCCTGTACCTGAATAACTTGCAGGGTTTGCAGCATCTAAATTTAAGATCAAACCTGCTTGCACGATAGCTGGTGCCTGAAATGGTGGCACAGGAGGTGTCACATAATTGTTATTACCCTTAAAAAAAGATTCCTGCGCATTAGCATTAAATGCAGCGAATAATAATAAGAAGAAAATTGTTTTTTTCATATAATTTTTTTTATAAGCCAAAGCGTGATTTAAGGGCATTAAAGTTTTGCAAAATTTCATCAGGGGACAAGCATCGTTTATAAATCAAGGCCGTGTTTATGTCACCATACCAATAGTTGTCTGCCATTCCTAAAAATTCAATTGATGAGGATTGATATTGTTGCAGTGGAGCACTTGTTGTACTTCCTACTGATACCCCATTCAGGTAATATCGGATGGTGTTAGCATCTTGTGTAGCTGCAAATACATACCACTGATCTGTTACGAGGGGCACAATATTACTTAGCCCCCAAGATCCTGCAGAAAAGTGAATTTGATAATTAGATCCATCATTATAAATATATAAATTAAAATTGCGCGGACTTAAATTACCAAATAAAGCTCTATATCGAATCGTTCCAAAATTC
>JBIIZN010000119.1:0-4520 GCA_044346275.1 Sediminibacterium sp. | reverse complement strand
ATGAGCCGACTTAAAGGGCAGGTTTTGATCTTTTTGATCATCGTTTGCATTACCATCATCTCCCACGTAATGCTGGTAGATAAAACTAATAAGTGACAAATTGCCATTATCCAATTTATGCTCCTTATAATGTTCGAGCAATAGCGGCATTTTTAGCAGCTGATGTAGCTCCGTTGCACCTATTAAATAGATGGCTAAAAATATATAGGCTGCTCTTTTTTTCACCTTTTAAAGATATAAAAAAAAGAGCAGCCTATTATATATGGTCATTACTTTTTAAAGGCATTCAAAAAGAGCCATTCGCCTCCAAGCATCCAGCTAGTTTGAGCCATACGGGTCATACTAGATTGTAAATTAAAGCGGTATGCTAGATTAAACTTAAGCTTACTCTTAAAAATAAGCTGCATACTAGGTGCAAAATCTAGGTAGCTTTTACGGGTACCTGGTATTGCTTGACCTAGCAACTCGGCATAAATATTAAAGTTGGTTTGATCGTAGCTTGTATATTTTTTGGGGAAAATTAAATGGCCAAATGATAGTGAATAATTAAGAGCCTCTGCTCTATTTCCCATTACCAGTTGATGCGCTTTGCTATTACCATTAATTGCCGCATAGCTCACTGTAGATGATATCGCTAATTTGTGTAACAACTGCGTAAACACAAGACCAGCTTGCATACCAGCATGATCACCTTGCAAATTGATTTCTTGGTACATAGGTTTTGTATTGCTATGTGCTATCTCAGCAAAAGCAGCCATTCTAAAATGACTATACATTCCGTCAGCACTAAAAAATCGATACTTTCCATAAGCCCTGATACTTTCGAGACCAAAGGGTGTATTATTCAGTGCACCATAGGTAGCCGCTCCGTGAATCATCAAATTTTTGTTAGCACCAAGCATTATTTCCGTGGCATGACGGGTGCTTGAGTTGGTACCTTGGTCAAAAAATTTAGCACTTTGCTTAATAGCTACAGATTTTGCTGGCATATTACTAGCAGGCTCTGTGTAAACAAACAACTCTTGCGCTTCTGCAAAATAACCAACGAGTAGTAACAAAAAGAAAATTATTATTTTCATGTTACTTTATTTTAATGATACCAAGTAGGTATTAGATGCAACATTACCAAGCTGCGCTACTGGTATCTTTTTTAAATCTTTGGGGAGCATGTACTGCTTGCCAATCACTTGCAATTTTTTACTGCCTTGTAAAGTAGTAGGTGGCGTTCCCATCAATTTATAATTAATACCGTCCAGTGTAAATAAACCATTTTTATCAACGGCTTGCTTATCAAAATTTACCATTACAGTTAAATTAGCAACCGAAAATCCAGCATCTACAACTGCTTTAGCAATTTGATCAAACCTGGGTGTCGTTTCTTTATCAAAGCGAATATCATAAGTAGACGCTTCAATATTTACGAGCACGGTATCTACAAATGAAATGGCCGAAACTGCTTTATAAATAGCTTTTGAACACATCGCACAGGTTAGGCCGCTAGCTTGCAAGTTTACTTTTTGTACCTGCGCATTAGCGCTTATTGTCCAGCAGCTAATCAACAACAAAAATATTTTTTTCATGTATTAAAGCTTTTGAATCATTAATTTTTTTTAGCTGCCTTACGCTCATACTGACAGCACTCTGGAAGCTCATTGTAAACCGCATCGGGCGCTGTTAGATCTTTGGTATCATACCCTACGCTTGCAATTTTTTCTTGGATTTTTGCATTGCTTGTTGCCGATTCTAAATAGGTAATTTTTAACATTTTAGTGGTCTTGTTCCAAACAGCGGTAGTTGCACCAGCATCTTTAGCTGCTGTTTCAATGCTTGTTTTGCACATACCACAATTACCCCAAACTTTAATAGTTTCAGACTTTGGAGTTGATTTTGTTTGAGCAAATGCTACAGATACCGTTAATACAAATGCAGCAATAGAAACGAAAAGAAATTTGATTTTCATACAATTAAATTTTAAGAATAATAAATGAATAATACCACGTAAAAAACATGGCACAGTAAATAAATAGAAAGTAAGTAAAGTGGAGGATATCCTAAATTAAAAATACACCGAACCGTTTATAGGCATCTTGTTTGTGCAAATTAGGTGGCAACTTTTTAAGGTAGTTGTCTTTATTGTAAATACTAGTGAAGTTAACCGCACTCAAATAAAATTGCGGTACTACCGCTTCCATTAAATTGGAATGGAATAAGATACTTGGAGTTGACTTGTGAGAGTCTTCAAGTTTAACTACCTCGATTTTAGAATGACAGCACTTGCTTTTTTTTGCGCGATCGATACGCATACCGCAAATGCATTTTTTAACCTCCGAAATACCTAGCTCAACAGAACTGAGCCTACCCATACAGTAATGGCTATTCATTACAAACCCAGTAGACATGACTAGGTATATAAGTGCAATAAATAGTGTAATGAGGCGCTTCATGAATACAAAGCTACAATACTTTAATTAATAAAGTTCCACCAGATTCCAATACGGGTCCAAAGGGTGGTATTTGGGTAAAGAGCCGTCATAAAATTAGGCTTACTAAATGAAAAACCGTTAGCCACATTAAGGCTATTGAGGTTTTCGAACCGTATAAACCCTTTTAAACGCTTGATTCTGAAATGAAAGAAGGCATGAATATCTGGTCTATTAGAAAGCTGCTGGCTATTTTGATAGAAATAGGCTCCTAAAAATGGAGAATAGCCATCGGCATTGTAGGCTGTAAAATATTGCATTTCTAGCCCGGTAGAAACATCGAGGTTGGTGAAAAAGTTGCCTTCAAAAGCCAGCCTATTTCTGGTATAAAATAGAGGAACATTAACAGGACCAGCACCTATTTTTTGTTGCACATGCATTTCGGTGTACCAGTTCCAATGTCCTTTTAGATGCCACTTTTTTTGAAGCGATAATTGCAGTAAATTAAATAACCCACTAGCCTGTTTTGCAGTAAAAAATCCATCAAAATACATATAATTATTAATACCGTAATAATTTGCAGTAAATGACAAATTCCTATTTGGCTTTTCGTATTTAGCCATTAGCTTAATACTGTTTTCTTTTGCAAAGTTTGCATTTGCATTAATTCCAAAACTGCTTAATGGATCTAGCACAAATGCTGGTGACCTGTTAACGTTATTAAACCCAAGTGATAAATAACCAGCTTTGGAACCTAAATAACGCTGCAAATAAACAGCTGCCTCATAATCGCCGGCATTTTGTCCATTCAAATACAAATTGGCGTGCGCATCAATATCCCACACTTTATTTCTAGATCTATTTTTATAAGCGCCAACTGCATATATATTGTAAAAAGAGATAGAACTAGTTGTATCAAATGTTCCTTTGAGCGCCTGATACGCAATGCCGGTTTTTAAATATTGACTTTGGTTGTTTTTATCAGGAAAGGTAAGAATACTAAACTCGTTCGTAATATCCTGCCAACTATCTTTATAAATGATGGACTTTCCAGACGGAACCGGCTTGCGAAAATAAAGCTGGTATTTACTTGAATCTACATAGTTATCTAAAAACTGATACACATTTGACGCTACCGATAAAGTATGCTGAAGCCTTAGCCTTGGATAAAAAATACGATAGGTTACAGAATCTACTATACTAGAATCTTTTTTACCTAAATCATATTGTTGTCTGATCACAAATTGACTACTGGTGTAAATATTTCCAGTAGACACATTTGTGTTAAATGGATTTCGCGAAGCTGCAGTAGATTTACCCAGCCTCGTTTCTAACTCAAATGGATCATTTAGAGAAAGACTATCGAGTCTGCCCGGACTTTGCAACCCCCCATTTTCTGAAGAGGCATTTTTATTAGACAAGAAAACAAAAAAGAGTTCGTACTTGCGGTTGTTAGACTTAAAATGACTGGTAAAACGCAGGTTATTTAAATTGGCATTTTGATTTTTTAAAGCCCCAGGCGAATTACTAAAACGGTATTGTAACGAAAAATTAAAATTGTCTTTTTTATTTTGTGTATGCAAGAAATCTACAACTTGTTCTGCTCTAGCGCCAAGTATAAAAGCAAGCTCAGTAAAAGGCCTGGTTGTTTCATAGAACTTTGTATTCTCGAGTGTGTAATTATACATATCAAACCCATGAAAGCCTGCATTAAACCCTGCTTTCATGAATGGATTAAATAATAGAGACTGTGTTGCAGTACCTAAATTACCCAAAGAGCGTACCGAATATGGGAGCGGAAAATATCTACTAAAGTCATTGATAGAACTATCAAGGGTTCTTAATTTGGTAGAATCAAAATGCTTATAAAAAATGGTGATTGAATCGGCTAAACTATTCCGCGTTTTCAAAGAATCGTTTTTGCCAGCACTATTATTTATGGGTCTTCCCTGACGATCATATGACACTGCACCTGCGCCAGGCCTACCACCCCTTAGTTGAGGCCGATCATCAGATTGGGCTGATGCCAACGCTACAATAGAGCAGCACACAAAAAATAAACAATAGCGCTTAAGCAGCATTATAATTGTTTAACTAATT
>JBIIZN010000035.1:0-14655 GCA_044346275.1 Sediminibacterium sp. | reverse complement strand
GGGCAAAAGCCATCAAATTAAAATACAAAGGAAACGAGCGTTCTCAAAAATTAAAATACCACATTCAAACAAGTGGTAGAAGCTTGCACGCGCAAGAAATTGATTTTAATGATATCAGAACAACACTTCAAGCACTCTATGCCATTTATGATAACTGTAATAGTTTACATACCAACGCATACGATGAAGCTATTACAACCCCTACAGAGGAGAGTGTTAGAAGAGCAATGGCCATTCAACTCATTATTAATAAAGAATTAGGCGCTGCAAAAACCGAAAATTTTATACAAGGTAGTTTTGCCATTGAAGCTTTAACAGATTTAGTAGAAGAAGCGGTATTAATTGAGTTTGAAAAAATTAGTGAAAGAGGCGGTGTATTAGGTGCTATGGAAAGAATGTACCAGCGTAATAAAATTCAGGAAGAAAGTATGTATTACGAAACGCTAAAACATACTGGTGAACTTCCAATTGTTGGTGTTAATAGCTTTTTAAATAAAAAAGGAAGCCCTACTATTTTACCTACCGAAGTAATTCGCTCAACAACCATCGAAAAAGATAGACAAATTGAAAATTTACATGCTTTTTGGAAGCGTAATGAAGAGGTAGCACCTGCCAAAATTGCCTCCTTAAAAAAAGCAGCTATCGCTGGCGAGAACTTGTTTGAATCACTGATGGACGCTGTTAAATACTGCTCTTTAGGGCAAATAACGGAAGCCTTATACGAAGTAGGCGGCCAATATAGAAGGAATATGTAGTTGCCAGCATTATTTTTTTTAACTTAGGGCTCTAAATTAATTTTTTATATGCGTTCAATGTTGATTCGTACCCTTTTTTGCGCTTTCGTTTTAGTACCCACTTTATTAGTGGCACAGGGTCGCCGAATGGATACCACTATGAAAGTGGGTAAGGCTGGCTTTCGTATTAACTGCTTCAATAAATCATCCGAAAAAAATCCAATCACAATTTACCCAGTTGGTTTTGAAAGTGAAGCGCGTGATTTTAGTTTTGAATTGAAAGGTGTTTTAATAGGTGCAGAAGTAGATGATTTAAATAAAGATGGCTTTCCGGAATTGCTATTATACGTTGCAAGTGTCGACTCCTTAAATAAAAGTTCAGTGATTGCGATTAGCTCTCAAGAAAATAAATCAGTGGCACCCATTGTATTTCCGGATATTTTAGATGATCCAAGACTTAGAGATAGTTATAAGGGTTCCGATAAGTATATGCTTTTGGAAGGCGTTTTAATGCGCACTTACCCGCTATATGAAAAAGATGCAAATGGGGTACAACAACCAACAGGTAAAATGCGACGATTGATGTACCGTGTTGCACCAGGTGAGCAAGGTACTTTAAAATTTATAGTAGCTAGATTTTACGATTTTCAAAAAAAGTAATCTTACCTACCTTGAACAATTGTAATTTTTGTAGCAATTTTTTCTTGACCATTGTCGTCTCTACAAATAACTAAATAAACACCACTAGCAACTTTTACCCCATTATTGTTTTTTCCATCCCAAACGGCTTGACCACCAAGCGCTCTGGTTTGATATACAAGTGCGCCGTATAAGTTGGTGATTTTTACAAGCGCATTATTGGTTAGACCTCTAATAGCTATACTGCCACTGTATCCTGGCGGAACAGGATTGGGAAATACAAGTACTTTTTCTTGTGTACTTATGGGTTCTGTTGCCGTACTTCTAAAACTGCAGAGCCCATTATTAGTAGCGATAAAAACCTCACCAGTGAGTGGGTCTATAGATATTTTAGAAATATCATTGCCAGGTAATGGGCTATTGCTAACTGAAAATCTATAAATCACTTTTTCGCCGGTTGCACTAATGAGCCATACGCCATTTTTTGTACCCACCCATTTTCTGTCGGCACCATCAACGGCAATGGTTTGTACAGTTTCATCCTTAAATAAAAGTCCTGCAAATCTATCTTGCTGTACAACTGGTAATAGCGCTTCACAACTATTAGGCGTAAAAACATTTTCGGCGCACTGAATAATTCCGACGCCCTTGTCGGTACCAATCCAAATAAATCCATTTTTATCTTTTGCTATACAGTTCACTTGGTTGCTTGGTAAATTACCAAGTCCTGCTCCTGCTTTGTATTGTTTCCATGTATCGTCGGCGCTTGATGTTAATGATTTTCCAGCATTATATACAAGTAGTCCATTTGCATTTTTGGTAGTACACCAAATTTGTGATGCGTCATCTATTGCTAGTGCACCTGCATCTGTTACACCAAATGGATTCGTAAATCCAGTCCATTTTCCATCGGTCTGTCTTACATGGAGTGAAATAGTCGTACCCAGGTTACTAATCCAACTATTTCCTTTGGTATCAACCGCTACACCACCTGTAAAACAAGTATTGTTTGCTGCACCTTTAAGGCTGCTGTTTTGTGGATTAAAAATTTGAACTTTGTTATTATGCCACTGTGCCACACCCTTTTGCGAAGTAGTAAGCCAAACGCTATTGTCATAGTTGTTTGTTGCAATGGATTGAACTGCTGTTAGGGTATCTAAACCGTTTTGTTTTTGGTTTAGCCATTTTCCATTTTCTAAAACAAATAAACCCGGTTTTGTACTGGAGGCGGCTATAGTATTACTACTTGTGGCCTCTAGTGCAGTGGTGATTTGACCCGCAGGCCCACTCGGAACAATGCTAGTAAAGGTTTTAGTGGTAGGATCTAATTTAATAAGACCTGAACTGCTATCTCCAATCCAAATATTTCCATTAGAAAACATACATGCACTTGGATGGTTTAAAACATCAGCCTGTTCAAAAACCAATAAATTGGGATTGACAATAGTGCTATGGTAGATGAAGGCCTTTTTTGTTAGCACATTTTTAGTGCTGATTGTTAATTTTTGCTCGTTAAACTGCCAGCTTATAATTTGCTCAGATGCTTTATAAAATAGCGAAGTTGTTGAGGCAGCCTGAATGAGTAATAGGCTGTCATTTTTTTCAATAATGAGTCCAGTAGGCGCACTACTTATTTTTTTTATTGGGTCAAGCATCCCAGCGCCATAAAAAATAGTCCAAGACTTTGCATCAGCGAGGTTTGTACTAGATAATGGTGATTTATAAATACCAGTGCTTGTAGCTGCATACCAAAAATTATTGTCTTTGGTTAATGAAAAAACTTCGATAGCATTTCCATTAGGACCTAGAATCCAGCTTTCTTTGATTTCATATTTTAATAAGTTAATGACAACAACGCCAATGTTGGTAGCTAAATAGGCCATTCCTTTATCACAATAAAGGAAATTTATTTTTTTAATACTGCTCGTTCTTACAATGTCGTATATATTTTTTACAAGCCCTTCTTTAATGACATCAATGTTATTGTTGTCGTGCGCAACCACTAGCTGTGCTGTTTCATGATCCCACTGAATAGTAGTTATAGAAGCTTCCGATAAGCCGGTTAGCTTATTAAAGTATTCAAAACCGCCCGTATTATTGACACTAAAAATAGCTTCCTTGGTTGCCGTATACATTTTATCTCCCTGTGCTATTTGTAATACGGATGTATAACTGTGATGTAGCCGCCAGTTACCAATAGGAGGTGCCTGTGAAAAAGCTTGTAATGTAAGCAACCAACCGCCAATAAAAAATAGACTCCGCTTTAATCCTAACATGAATTAAAATTAATCCATAAAAATTATAGTTCAGCCAAGTTATTTTTTATGGCAAAAAGTGCTAGACCTACCCTAGTTTTTACGTCTAATTTTTTAAATAAGTGGTCGCGGTAGGTATCTACAGTGCGCGGGCTAATAAACATGATATCGGCAATTTCTTTGTAGGTTTTATCGGTACATACCCAACCCATAAAAGCTTTTTCTTTTTCTGTTAGCTGATTCACTTGATCTTGTTGTTTTTTGAGCGCCGATTCGTCACCAATGTAGTGAATGAGTTTATCAGAAACCATATCGTTACTAAAATAGCCGTACTTTTTAATTTCATTAAAAGCAGTATACAGTAACATGGGTTCCGAATTTTTTAATAGATACCCATGACAGCCGTTTTTTAACATCTGAATGATGGCATAGTCATTGTCGTACATGCTCAGCGCAATCATTTTTGTATCAGGTAGGTTTTTGCGAATCCATTGCGCGGTTTCATATCCATCCATTTCTGGCATATTGATATCAAGCAGCACAATGCTTGGGGGCTTGTTGGGATTAAGGGCCTCTATAAAGTGCTTCCCGTTTTCTGCTTCAAGGGTTACTTTATAACCCTTAAATCCTGCAATCATATTGGCGAGTCCAGCCCGCATAAGGCGGTGATCATCTATTATGGCAATGGATATCATGAGCACCGCGCACCTTAATAATAGTGCTTGGCAGTAAGGTAAACTATTTTATTGGATTGAGCTATAGATCGCCTCTTGAATATTAGGGCGCACATTTAATCTACCAAATTTGGTGTTGTTTCTTGTAGGAGAAACCCTGCTTGATAAAAAGATATAGACCAGTTGCTTAGAGGGATCCACCCAAACGCATGTGCCCGTAAATCCAGTGTGACCATAGGTTTCAGGAGATACGCTTTTAGAAGGGTAGGCTTCTTTTCTGGTAGCATTATCCTTCTCAGGTTTATCAAATCCCAATCCTCTTCTTGAAATATTAGAACTGTAAGCAGTAAATTTTTGAATCGTAGATTTTTTAAAATACCGTTTACCATTAAGCACGCCACCGTTTAATAGCATTTGGTAGAGTTTTGCTAAATCATAAGCATTGCTAAACAGTCCTGCATGTCCAGCAACACCACCAAACATAGCAGCTCCTTCGTCATGCACATCGCCATGCATTTGTTGTGCTCTAAAATGCGTTTCAACTTCGGTGGGAATAATTTTACTAAGTGGCATTGTTGCCGTTGGTAAAAAACCAGTGCTATGCATACCAAGTGGGGTATAAAAAGTTTCATTCACATAGGCATCTAAACCCATGCCTGAAACAGATTCAACTACCTTTCCTAAAAAAATAAAATCGTTATCACTATATACATATTTGCCGCTTGTAGGTGTACTACTTGATAAAATTCGCGCGTACATACTGTCCTGCCAATCGTTTCTGAGGTATACATTTTCTGCTACCCGTACTGGAAATTGCGGTGTAGCGGTTGTAGAAAAATATTTGGGTGAGGGTTTATTGGTAGCAGGATCCAATACTTCTTTATAGAATGTGATGAATGGAACAAGTCCAGCTTGGTGTAATAATAAGTCAGAAATTTTAATAGATGCTTTGTCTGATCCACGCACCCAAGGAATATAATCACCAATGGTTTTATTTAAATTCACTTTTTTATTTTCTACGAGTTTCATAATAGCTACTGTAGTGGCAGAAATTTTTGTTACAGAAGCCAAATCGAAAACCATATCAGTTTGCATGGGAATACTATTGTTGTAATTGGTGGTGCCAAATGCTTTATTGTATACAATTTTCCCATTTTTAGCAACTAGTACCACACATCCAGGAATAGCAGCACTATCAATAGCGGCTTTAGCAATGCTATCAATTTTTTGTAGTCCAGCACTGCTCATACCTACTTCTTCAGGGACAGCCGTTCTAAAAAAACTGGTTGTTTCGATGCCGCTACCAAAACTAAAATTTTCACAAACTGTAACAGGTAATTTTCCTTGTGGTTCAATATCGCCTTGTAGTAATTGTATACCTGCTTTTTGTGTGATGTCATCATCTTCATAACAAACCACTAAGTTGTTTGCGCCACATAAATTTGCGATAGCGTAGGGATTTCCAAAACAAAAATTGATGGTGTTTGCGCCCTGTACTTTTGAAAGCAAATTAAGTGCTGCATCAGAAATTCCAAAATTATTTGCAGGTCTTCTGCTATAATCGTGCATGCCTACAACAATAGCTTCATAATTACTTATTATTTTTGCAATGCTATCAGCCTTAATTTTTTTGTCTTTGTAATCAAAAAATACTACATCTGCGTTATATATCATTTTAACACCCTTTGCAAAATCATTTTCTTTGTTAATCCCAATTCCAACGTAGAGTGTTTTTGTATTTTTTGCTTGTAATGGTAATAATTTTTTATTCTCAAGTTTTAAAACAGTCAACGCTTTTTTTGCAAGTATTTCTTTAAGTGCATTGGTTGACGCGTTTAAATCAGCTGCAATGTTTGTTGTGTCAATGGGTTGTAAATTTGCTAGGCCTAAATTATATTTAGCACGTAATACTTTTTTTACCCTTTCGTTAAGGTCTTCCCAGCTTAGTTTTCCGGCCGCAATGGCTTCTTTTACTTTTTCAATACTTCCTTCAATATCGCCAGGTAAACAGAGCATATCGTTACCTGCAATTAAAGATTGTACCGACGCCTCTCCCTTAGGAAAAAATTTACTGACGCCTTTCATTTCTAGTGCATCGGTAAACGTAATGCCATTATATCCAAGTTCTTTACGTAGTAAATTTTGTACAGCAATAGCTGATAATGATGTAGGCAAATTGGTAGTGGTATCTAATGCAGGAATAGAGAGGTGTGCCATCATAACACTACCCACACCCGCTTTTATCATTTCTTTAAAAGGATATAACTCTAAGGAGTCAAGTGCATTTTTAGATTTTTGAATAATGGGTAAATCATAATGCGAGTCTACGGCTACGTCACCGTGTCCAGGAAAATGTTTAGCACATGCCATCACATTAACGTCTTGCATACCGCGCATATATGCTACACCATATTGTGCTACTTTGTATTTGTCTTCTCCAAAACTTCTATCATTGATTACTGGGTTTTTTGGATTGTTGTTGATGTCTACATCCGGCGCATAATTTACTTGTATTCCAATGCGTTTGCACTGCTCACCCACGATGCGGCCAAACTCATAAATAAGTTTTGCGTCATTAACGGCGCCCATCATGAGTTGTCTTGGAAAATTAATCACACTATCCAGGCGCATACCAAGGCCCCACTCGCCATCAATAGCAATCATAAGTGGCGTTTTAGCAAGCGATTGATACGTGTTGGTTAACAGAGCTTGCCTGATAGGACCTCCCTGAAAAAAACACAAACCACCCACATTAAATTTAGTTACTAATTCTGTTACCTCTTTGACATGGGCCTCCCCTAAATTGCTATGTGCTCTTACAATCATAAGTTGTGCAATGCGCTCTTCGGGGGTTAATTTATTAAACTGAGCGTTTACCCAAGTTTCAGATGCCTCCGATTTTTCGGAAAAACGCTGTGCTTTACTAGATAAAATAGAGCAACCTAAAAGTGTAATGAGTAAGAATTTTTTCATGGCCGTTTATTGAGTGTCACAATGTAAGATTTCTAGCAATTTATTGGGTAGGTAGGGGCAAAAAAAAGTCGCAAGAGACAAGCTTTTGCGACCTTTTATATGATTTACGAATTTTATGCTTCGGTTTCGTCTTCTGGCTCTTCGGTTAATTTCATTTCAATGTTGTTAGCCTTTAAAATGCTAAACCATTTTACCATCTTTTTCATATCGCTTGGATACACACGGTCAAAGTCCATATCGGCATATACTTTTTTAAAGTAAGCCACAATAGCTGCAGGATCTTTTTCGGAAGGAAGTGCCTCTTTTGAAGCCAACATGGTTTGAAAAAGCTCCACCAAATTGATATTATCACGAACGGTATACACTTCGATACTTTCAAGGTGCGAGAAATTATGCACTCTACTACTTACAAACTTTGTGGTTTGATCTTCTAAAGACTTTACGATGGCACCATCTGTTTTGCTCGCCACCATTTCAAATAGACCACTAAGGCCTGAAATTGATACTAAATTACTATACTCCATATGCTTTTTTTACGTTTTGCAAAGTAAAGGTAAAATCAGGTTAAAAAACCACTAATTCGTTTTTGCTGCTTCCTGTAACGCTAGATCAAGTCGAGATTTCAGTGTTTCGTAATCGGTGTAACCCCTTGCTAACAAATGAAATTTTGATTCATTGACTTGTAATAAAACACATGGAAAACCCGATACTTGTAATTGCTTAACCAGCGAAAACTCATAGTGGGCCTGATCTTTGTAGGTTTCACTGCTAAGTTTTTCATAAAAGGTTTCGGGTGCAATACTGTATTTTTCGAGTAAGTGTCTGTAGGCTTCATTGTCCGTTAAATCACGGCCTTCGTAGTGTAGAGCGATTTGTAAATCGGTGGCAAACTCAACCTGCCGTGCTGGGTAAAACTCCTTAAATATGCAAAGTGCAATAGCAGCTTTTTCGGAATGCGGGAACCAGTCACTTAATTCAGGATTTTTAATATGCCAGAGGTAGTCTTCACCAAATTCTACACCAGTTAATTCCTCTACATTTTTGTAGGCACCCAAAATATAATGCGCGGTAGCGCTTATAGAAACCGGTTTTTCGGGCATGATCATACCGCCAGAAAGCACTTCTACTTGTAAAGCAGGGTAGTTTTCGGCTATTTTTTTGATAACGGGGCAAAAACCATAGCACCAGCCACAATAAGCGTCATAGCAATAAAATAAGGTTGGATTCATAAAGCAAAGATAATGCCAATACAAGATGCGACTAAGTTCTTTACCTTTGCATTCTAAACATTTTATATGCCAGGATTTGAATTTTTTGGTGACGAAGAAAGAAAAGAAGTGAATGAGGTATTAGAAACCGGAATTCTCATGCGTTATGGGTTTGATGGTCCCCGAAAAGGGATCTGGAAATCTAAAGAATTAGAAGCGGCGGTTTCAACTGTTTTTGGTTGTAATCATGCACAATTGACCTCTAGTGGTACTGCGGCACTCACCACCGCCATGGCAGCACTTGGTGTTGGTGTAGGGGACGAAGTGATCATGCCTTCTTTTACTTTTGTGGCAAGCTTTGAAGCTATTTTAAGCGTTGGCGCCGTGCCCGTATTAGTAGATATAGACGAAACCTTAACGCTAGATCCAGCCGCTGTTAAAGCCGCTATTACGCCAAAAACAAAATGTGTGATGCCGGTGCATATGTGCGGCAGCATGGCCGATATGGATGCGCTTCAACAAATTTGCACCGACCACAATCTAATATTATTAGAAGATGCTTGTCAGAGTATTGGCGGCACGTATAAAGGAAAAAAATTAGGCACTATTGGTTCCGCAGGCACTTTTTCTTTTGACTTTGTAAAAACAATTACATGTGGTGAAGGCGGTGTGGTAATGACAAACGATAAAGACGTGTACACCAAATGTGATGCTTACACCGATCATGGTCATGACCATCTTGGCGTAGACCGCGGTGCAGACCTGCATCCATTTATTGGATACAATTTTAGAATCAGTGAACTGCACGCTGCTGTTGGGTTAGCGCAAATTAAAAAGCTCGATACTTTTTTAGCAATCCAACGAAAAAACAACAAATTATTACGCAGTTATTTAGCGCAGGTTCCGGGTATTCAATTTAGATCAGTACCTGATGAAGACGGCGATAGCTGTAGTTTTTTATCTTGGATGCTTCCCACAGAAGCTGCTACTAAAGCTGCAATCGAGTCATTGAAAGAAGCAGGGGTTTTTGCTGGTAATTTTTATTGGTACGCCAATAACTGGCACTATATTACCAAGTGGGATCATTTAAAAAATGCAATAACACTGAACCGATTAAATGATGATCAAACAACTGCTTTGTTAAGCTTGCAAACACAGTCTTTCGCAAAAAGTGACGCCATTATGAGTCGAACAATTTCAACAGCGATTAGTTTGTTGTGGACAGAAGAACAAATTATTGAGAAAGGCGAAAAAATGTTAGCTGCTATTACCAAAGTGTTATAATTATTTGAATTTCACGGATGTCTTTAAGTCAATCTTTTCAACAAAAATTATTACAAAAGCTATCTCCCCAGCAGATTCAGCTCATGAAGCTGTTGCAGGTACCAACGGCTAATTTAGAGGAAAGGATTCAGTCTGAGCTTGAAGAAAATCCTGCACTTGAAATGGCGGAAGGCGAAAAAGAAATTGAATTTGGTGAAGATATTGATAATGAATTTGATGCTGAAATACCAGAGGACGATCCTGCTCCCTTAGATGAATATGAGCCTTCTGATGACACCGAATTTATTGTAGATGATGATGGTGAAATTGCAGACTATAAGTTAAAAGATGACAATTATCCTGAAATGGATGATAATGCAGTGATCCCCATTAAAATTGAAACCAGCTTTCATGAATTATTAACCGATCAGCTAGGTATGTTAGAACTAGATGAACGTGATTATACCATTGCAGAGCAGGTACTTGGAAGTTTAGATGATGATGGATATTTACGAAGAGCGCTTTCTTCTATTGCTGATGATTTAGCATTTAGACAATCCATCGAAGTGTCTGAAAAAGAAATTGAAAAAATAGTTTTACGTATACAAGATTTTGATCCTGCAGGTATTGGTGCGAGAGATTTGCAAGAATGTCTTTTACTTCAATTAAAAAGAAAAAAATCGGAAGGAAAATCGGTACAACTCGCCATCACTATATTAACTAAGTATTTTGAAGAGTTTACGAAAAAGCATTACGAAAAAATTCAGAAGCTGCTCAATCTAAGTGATGCTGAAATTAAAGAAGTGGTAGGTCAAATTATAAAATTAAACCCTAAGCCAGGCGGTAATTTCACCAATATAGATAAGGCCCAAACCTATATTATTCCTGATTTTTTTGTACTCAATAATGGTGGTCAGTTAGAGCTTTCATTAAATAGTAAAAATGCGCCAGAATTGCGTGTTAGTGAAGGATATCGTGAAATGTTGCGAGATTACGAAAAGGGTAGCAAAAAAGATCCTCGTCAAAAAGAAGCAGTACTTTTTATCAAACAAAAAATTGATGCTGCGAAGTGGTTTATCGATATGATTGAACAGCGTCAAGCAACGCTTACAAATACGATGAAAGCAATTTTAGTTCATCAAAAAGCCTTTTTTTTATCTGGTGATGAAACTGCATTAAAGCCAATGATTTTGAAAGATATTGCGCTTCAAACGGGATTGGATATTTCTACGGTAAGCAGGGTTGCTAATAGTAAGTTTGTTCAAACTGAATTTGGCACTTTCAGGCTTAAATTTTTCTTTAGTGAATCTTTAAGTACAGATACTGGAGAGGAAGTGAGCACCAGGGAGGTTAAAAAAATATTAAGCGAGCTCATTGAATCTGAAGAAAAACAGATCCCGCTCAGTGATGAAATATTAACTGATATGCTGCAGCAAAAAGGCTATAATATTGCAAGAAGAACGGTTGCAAAATATAGAGAGCAGTTGCATATTCCGGTTGCACGTTTACGAAAAGAATTATAAGATACATGACAACAACTACGACCACTTCAACGCATCCTATTCTTCGCTTTTTGGCGCAGGTTGTTTCCTATGTTCTACATCCACTATTTATACCAACTTACATTTTTTTGTTACTCATGACGCTTTTCCCGTACGAATTTGCGGGAATCACACCATGGCAATTAAAACTACGCTTGTTTAGTGTTTTTTGGATGACTGCATTTTTCCCAGCTTTTGCAGTTTTTTTATTGTGGCGTCTTAAGTTTTCTGAAAGTATTTATTTGCGTACCCAAAAGGAACGTATTATTCCATATATCATTACCATGTTTTTTTATTGGTGGATGCACTACCTCAGTAGAAATTTTACAGACCAGCCAATGGTCTTACAATTTTTTTATACAGGTATTTTTATGGCTACTTCTGTTGGACTTATTGCAAACAATTTTTATAAAATTAGTTTGCATGGCATTGGTATGGGTGGGGCGTGCATGGCTGTTATTTTGTTTGCATTTTATTACCACCAGCCACTTGGGATACCTATATCTGGGGTATTATTGTTAACGGGAATAGTGGCAAGTAGCAGGTTGTATATCTCTGATCACTCTCAAAAAGAGGTATATATGGGATTGCTGGTGGGTGCTCTTTGTCAGGCTACTGCCTATTTCTTTGTTATGTAGTTAGTAGAAAACTGAGTTTTTTATCCGACTTTTGCTCCGCAAAACTAAAACCCTCTATTATGTGGTATACTTTAGGACAGTGGATCATCAAACGTCGTGTTTTTTTACTCCTTGCCTTGTTAGGTAGTACCTGTTTTATGGGGTACCATGCTTCTAAAGTGTCACTCAGTTACGAATTCACTAGAGCGATTCCTACCGATAACCCCAAATATCAAGATTATCAAGCTTTTTTAAAGCGTTTTGGCACAGATGGGAACACCATGGTGGTGGGTTTTGAAACAGACCATTTTTATGAGAAGTCTTATTTTAATGCTGTAGCAGATCTGCAAAAAAAAATCAAAAGCCTAAATGGCGTAACCGCTATATTAAATATCCCAGATGTTGTTAATTTAATTAATGACACTGCAAATGCACAATTTAAATCAGTAAAAATATTTACGCCGCCTTATGATAATCAGGCAGCTTTAGATAGTGCAGCATTTATTTTTAATTCACTACCATTTTATAAAACGTTACTGTATAGCCCAAATTCAAATGCTTATTTGATGGGGGTTTCATTAGATGGTGCTATCATTAATTCAAAAAACAGATCGGTACTTATTTACGATATTAATACGGCGATACAAGCCTTTGAAAAACAAACAAAATCATCAGTTCACTTAAGTGGACTTCCCTACATTAGAACCATCGTTGCAGATAGGATCAAAAAGGAAATGAATGTTTTTTTAATTGCTTCCTTTGTTTTGTCGGCATTAACACTGCTCTTATTTTTTAGATCCATAAGTGCCATGCTTATGAGTATGGTGGTGGTGGCTATTGGCGTGGTATGGAGTTTAGGAACCGTAGTTTTATTTGGATATAAAATAACATTACTAACTGCGCTCATTCCTCCACTTGTAGTTGTGATTGGTATTCCAAATTGCATTTACTTTTTTAATAAATACCATACTGCCTTTTTAGAATTAAAAGACAAAGACAAAGCCATTGTTACCATGGTTGGCCGAATGGGTATTGTGACACTGTTTTGCAATATTGCTGCTGCTATTGGTTTTGCTGTTTTTGCTTTAACAAAGAGTGCATTATTAAAAGAGTTTGGACTCGTTGCTGGCATCAATATTATGGTGCTGTTTTTTATATCACTTGTATTTATACCAGCAGCACTCAGTTATTTACCATCCCCTAAAGCAAAACATACCCGCTATCTAGAAAATAAAATTTTAGAAAAATTACTCATAAAAATTGAACGTTGGACCTTCCATCATGCACGCTGGGTATATGGTGTAACCATTGTCATTACTGCATTTGCGCTTGTTGGAATGAGTAAATTAAAGTCAGAAGGATTTATTGTGGATGACCTTCCTAAGCAAGATAAAATTTATACAGACCTGAAATGGTTTGAAAAGAATTTTGGAGGCGTGATGCCACTTGAAATTATGGTGGACACCAAAAAGAAAAATGGTTTACTTAGAACCACACAGCCTATTTCAAAAATTGAGGAGCTATCAGTGTATATAGCGCAGCATCCTGAAACAGCAAGACCACTTTCATTTGTGGAAGGATTAAAATTTGCAAAGCAGGCTTATTATGATGGTGATACCTTAAGTTATGATATCCCATACGAGGGTGACCTCGCCTTTATGGGCCCTTATTTAAAATCACCGGATCCACAAGATTCGGGTGCTCAAATAAAAAAAGAGGGCGTTGCTAAACTGCTTAATAGTTTTATGGATAGTGCAAAGCAGGTAGCGCGTATCAGTGTAAATATGAAAGATATTGGAAGTGCTAAACTTCCAATACTCGTAAAAGATTTTGAAGCAAAGGCCAACGAGATTTTTGATACGGCGCATTACAAAGTAACATTTACAGGTAGCACCATTACATTTTTAGAAGGCTCAAGTTTTATTATTAAAGGTTTACAAGAAAGTATTGTTTGGGCTTTTTTACTCATTGCACTTTGTATGCTTTATTTATTTAGATCCCTGCGCATATTAATTTGCTCCTTAATACCCAATGTTATTCCGCTCGTGATTACGGCTGGCATCATGGGCTGGGCAGGTATCGCATTAAAACCTTCTACGGTTTTAATTTTTAGCATTGCACTTGGTATCGCAATAGATGTGACCATCCGTTTTTTAATCAATTACAAACAGGAGCTACCGCATTACAACAATCAGGTAAGTCCAACACTCATTCAAACCATCAAACACACGGGTATAAGTATTATTTACACGTCTCTTGTGCTGATAGCTGGTTTTATTATCTTTTGTATTAGTGATTTTGGGGGTACCAAGGCGCTTGGTTGGCTTACTTCTTTGACTCTTGTGGTGGGTACCTTGACCAATTTAATCCTACTTCCGGTGCTCATTTTGCACTTCCAGAAGCGTAAAAAATAGAGAAATTTAATTATAAATTGATTTTGTTTAGATATTGATAAAGAAGAGTTATCATATTTAAAACATAATTAATATGTTTATACTTAATTCTATGTTATTGATTTTCAATATTTTATAAATCATTTTTTACTAAATAGTGCGTAATTCAGTAAAAATTCGAAGAAATACTAGTAATAACCGCATGTAAATGGGTGGTATTGTTAATATTTTATTAAATTAGCGTCTGCATTTTTACATTAAAAACCAAAATATGAGAAAATTAGTTGTCATGATTTTGTGTGCAACACTTGCTTTTACGCAGTCTTTCGCACAAAACCGCACGGTTAGCGGAAAGGTT
>JBIIZN010000034.1:0-14674 GCA_044346275.1 Sediminibacterium sp. | reverse complement strand
CGATAGATAATAATTGCTTCACTGGGTAATTCTTTTATGAGGCAAAACTACCTTTGAAGTGTTACGGCATTGTTACGCCAATGTTAACAGAGTGTTACCTCTATGTTAACGCAATGTTACCAACCTGATCGTAGAGGTGATGCATGAGGCCGTCAACAAGGCCTATTTTAGGTACGTAAATAGCGTCTATATCGGCCCATTTCATTATTTGTACATAAATAAGCAAGGCTGGAACAATAACATCGGCCCGGTCTTCCTTTAACCCATATAAATGCATGCGGTCTTCCAAAGAAACACTTGAAAGTTCTTTATAGTAGTCTTTGAGTAGGTCTAAACTAAGCGGTTTTCCCTCTTTAGTCTTACTCATAGACAATATTTTTGTAATGTTTCCTCCACTACCAATGGCAATAGATGGGAGAGCACTTTTAATGTTCTTTTTAACGTAATCCTTCATGTCATCCCAGGCCTTTTCCTTGATTTGGTTTTTGAGAAGCCGGATGGTACCAATATTAAATGACTCTTTAGAAACGAGTGCGCCGTTGGCAAAAAAAGTGAGCTCGGTACTACCGCCACCCACATCAATATATAAGTAAGAATGATCCGAATCTAAATTTTCTGCAACATGATTTTCGTAAATAAATGAAGCCTCTTCTTGACCCGATATCACTTTAATTTCGATACCGGTTTCAAGCTTTACTTTTCTGATAATGTCTTTGCTATTTTTAGCATCACGCATGGCACTTGTAGCACAAGCATACACATGCTTAATTTGATAGGCTTCTAACAAATGCTGATATGCTTTTAAAGTTTGCATGAGCATTTTAACCTTGGCTTTAGATATTTCTCCGGTTTCAAAAACGTCAAAACCCAGTCTCAAGGGAACACGCACTAAATTAATTTTATTAAATACGGGATCCTGCTTTGGCTGTTTGGTAACTTCACTAATTAATAGACGGGCGGCATTACTTCCAATATCAATGGCGGCTAACTTCACTTTTTACTATTCGTTTTCTGTTGGAGGTATAAATAAGTTTCTACTTGTGAGCGTATTTTTTTCTTAGACCCCAAAGGTACATAGTTATTTAATAAAGCACTGTCTAATACCCTCGCCTTAACATTGTCCTGCAACTGAATGTGGATAATATCTTGTAATTCCTTTTTAATGGCGGGATCAAGTATTGGTACTGCAGCTTCTACGCGGTGATCAATATTACGGACCATCCAATCAGCACTAGAAATAAATACTTTTTCTTTTCCGCCGTTACAAAAGATCATCACACGAGCATGTTCCAAATACTCATCTACAATACTGATAGCTCTTGGCTTTGCACTAAATTTTTTATGATTTACCAGAGCACAAAATATACCGCGCACAATCATATTAATGGTAACACCAGCAACTGCAGCGTCATTTAGTTTTTTAATTAAATCCACGTCACTGAGTGAATTTAATTTAATGGTGATAGCAGCAGGTTTTCCAGCCTTAGCATTTTTAATTTCTTGGTTGATTAACCCCACAATGGTTGGTCGCATAGAAATAGGTGACACCACAAGCGTTTTACAACTTAATAGTGGGCCGTATCCTTTTTCGGGATGCTCCAAAAATTGAAATATTTTATTAATATCGGCCATGATATTTCGGTTGCTGGTTAACAGGCAATGATCACCATATACCCGCGCCGTTTTTTCATGTAAATTACCCGTACTCACAAAACCGTACTGTACCGTTTTATTTTTTTCACGCTTTTTAATCACACAAACTTTTGCGTGCACTTTCATATTTTGAATACCATATAAAACAGTAATACCCTCCTCCTCCAAAATATCTTTCCATTCTAAATTGGCCTCTTCATCAAATCTGGCTTTTACTTCAAGCATGACCGTTACGGCTTTACCATTGCGAGCAGCATTAATTAATGCATTGATCACTTTTGAAGCAGGCGCTAACCGGTAAGCGGTTATTTTGATAGAGAGCACATCCGGATCCATGGCACTTTCTCTGAGTAAATCGATTAGCGAATTAAAACTATGGTAGGGAAAATGCAGCATTACATCTTTTTTTACCACTACATCCGTTACACGAAGGCTTTTACTAAGTGCAGGATGTACGAGCGAAGCCTTACGCACACTTTTTTCCATAACGAGGTCTGGAAAATCCATAAAATGTCTAAAATTATGAATACGGCCTCCCGGTATTATATTACTTTTTTGAGTGAGCTGTAAACGACGAATTAAATAATCGAGTAAACCAGCGTCCATTTCCCTGTCGTACACAAAACGAACAGGCTTTCCCTTGCGTCTATTTTTTAAACCCTTTTCAATTTTTTCAATGAGGCTACTAGCAAGATCATTGTCAATATCGATTTCTGCGTCTTTGGTGATTTTAAATATAGCAGACTCAAAATAATCAGAATCGAAATAAGAAAATATAACGGGTAAATTGAACCTAATAATATCTTCAAGTAAAATAATTTGATGCCCTCCGGTTTTAGTAGGTAGTTCTACAAAACGTCCAATGGCAGAAACCGGCACTTCAATTAATGCGTATTTACTTTTATATGCACTATTTTTTTTGCGCATCACAATGCCTAAATAAATACTCTTATCGCGCAAATAAGGCATTTGATCAATAGACTCTACCATTAAGGGTATTACATTACCACGCACCTGGATATCAAAAAAATCTTTTACAAAAACTTGTTGTTCTTTGGATAAATGCTTTTCATCTACCAGCGTTATGTTTTCTTTTTTTAAATCACGTACAATATTTTTCCAAATACGGTTAAATTCATTTTGCTGCTCAAGTACAATCGTTTGTATTTCATCTAAAATACTTTGCGAGTGCTGCTCTAAATGCATATCAAGCTTTTTGCCCTTGCCTTTAAATTCAATCATTCGCTTGAGTGTTGCAACACGTACTCTGAAAAACTCATCTAGGTTATTAGAAAAGATTCCTAAAAAACGGATGCGCTCTTTTAAAGGTACAGACGGGTCGTTGGCTTCTTGCAACACCCTTCCATTAAAACTCAACCAACTTAAATCTCGAGGTATATAAGAGTACTTAGGCATAAAAGATTACAATTTGTAGTATACGATATTACTAAACCTGGTAGGCACTTGAGCGTAGTTACTTCTAAAGTTACAATTTGTTAACATAGGCGTAAAGATTTGTTCATATTAGAGTTATTACTTTGACAAACTAACCCAATGGAAAAAAGAGACATTGATGTTCTCGTACTTAGTGATTTACACCTCGGCACATTTGGCTGCCACGCCCAAGAAATTGTAACCTATTTAAAAAGTGTAGCGCCTAAAGTATTAGTCCTAAACGGCGATATCATTGATATCTGGCAGTTTAAGAAACATTATTTTCCGGCTGCACATATGCAGGTAATTAAGCAGATTTTTAGTTTATTAAGTAAGGGTACAAAAGTCTATTATATAACGGGCAACCATGACGAAGCACTTAGGCGCTACACCGATTTAGAAATGGGTGGTTTTACCCTCACCGACAAAGTGGTACTAGAACTAGATGGTAAAAAAACCTGGATTTTTCATGGTGATATTTTTGATGCCACCACCAAAGGAAGTGCAAAAATCATTGCTAAGCTAGGTGGACACGGTTATGATCTTTTAATTATGCTTAACAGTGCAATTAATTGGGCGCTAAAACTAATGGGCAAAGAAAAAATGAGCTTTAGTAAAAAGGTGAAAAATAGCGTTAAAAAAGCAGTGTCTTGGATTGGCAATTTTGAACAAACAGCCGCTGAGCTAGCGATACAACAAGGTTACGACTATGTTATTTGTGGTCATATCCATCAACCTCAAAAAAGAATGGTAACCAACGAGCATGGCTCAGTGATGTATTTAAACAGTGGCGATTGGATCGAAAATTTAACGGCACTAGAATATGTAAATGGCGAATGGAATATTCACCAATACAATGAAAAAGAGCAAGCTGCAAAAGTAGTTCCTATTTCAAGCAACGAAAATAAATTACCAGAACTAAACGTACTTACTAAAGACGTTGCCCTGTTTTTTAATAGTTTAATAGCGCAGTAGATGAAAATATTTTACGCAGTACAAGCAACCGGTAATGGCCATATTAGTAGAGCTGTTGAACTATTACCCTATTTGCAACAATATGGACAAGTAGACGTTTTTTTAAGTGGCGAAAACAGTCATTTACCTACTAGCTTACCAGTAAAATATAAAAGCAGAGGAGTTTCGTTATTTTATGGAAATAGAGGTGGCCTCAACTATTTTAAAATGTGGCAAAAGTTTTCAATTAAAAGAATTTGGAAAGAAGCCAAAGCATTACCAGTACAGGATTACGATATTGTGATCAATGATTTTGAATGCATCACTTCTCTGGCATGTAAATTTAAAAATAAACCGAGTATACAATTTGGACACCAAGCAAGTTTTAAAAGTAATGCTGCTCCTCGTCCTCAAAAAAAAGAATGGATAGGCGAATGGATTTTGCAAAATTATGGCACTGCTACTGCTTATTTTGGACTTCATTTTAAAGCTTATGATACTGGCATTTTTAATCCCGTTATTAAAGCAGATATCATAGCTGCTAAACCAATAAATAAAGGGCATGTGACAGTTTATTTATCGCATTATTCGAAAACAGTAATCACTAACCAATTACAAAAAGCACCAGGCATCAGGTTTGAAGTTTTTACCAGAGAAGTAAAAACAGAAACCATCGAAAAAAATATTAGGTTCATGCCTATTTCAAACGAAGGCTTTACAAAAAGCATGATTGAAAGTGCCGGCGTAATTACGGGTGCTGGATTTGAAACCCCTGCAGAAGCGCTTTACTTAGGCAAAAAACTACTGTGCCTTCCTATTAGAGGGCAGTACGAACAGTTATGCAACGCAGCAGCGCTAGAACAATTAGGTGTTCCGGTGGTTGCAAAAATGCATGCAACCTTTTTTGTAGATATTGCCAAATGGTATGATGAGCCTGCTCCAACACCATTAACACTGGAGTACAGTACGTACCAACTGGTACAAATGGTGATTGAAAAAGCAAAATCTTTACAAACAACCAAAAATCAGGCAGATGAAATAGAGGGATCAAACAGTTTTGCCCTGTAAAAAATCTCTAAACCAATACCCCGAATTTTTTACGGTACGTAATTGTGTTTCAAAATCGGTGTATACCAGTCCAAACCTTGTACTATAACCATAAGCCCATTCAAAATTATCGGTAAGCGTCCATGCGTAATAGCCTCCAATAGGTATACCTTCGTTTTTAGCTTGTAAAACAGCTGCCAAATAGGCTTTAAAATAATCAATACGCTCTTGATCATTTATTACTCCATTATGCAATTGATCTTTAAAACAAGCACCTCCTTCTGTCACAATAATTTGTTTAACGCCCTCGTAACTTCCAAACCTTTTAAGCATCTCATAAAAGCTGTTTGGATCAATCTCCCAACCTATTGCAGTATGCGGCATTTTTCTTTGTTTAGCACTCACTTCGGAAGCCGAAACATAAGGTATTAGAGGATTGTACTTAATAGTGACTGAAAAATAATTTTGAAGCCCGATATAGTCAAAATCAAATTTTAATTTATCAATAAAGCGCCACGCTGTGGTGGCAATATGCAATTTGTCTAAAAAATCAAATTGATCTATTTGCGGAAAACCCATACCTAATGTGGGCTCTATAAACAAACGGTTTAAGAGTGCATCAGCTCTATTTGCGGCAGCAATATCTTTATCACTATTCGTATACGGCTTGGCTTCTGATATTGAAAAACTAGTGCCAATAATTGCGTGCGGACAGTGCTCTCTAATAATTCTACCACCCTCTGCGGTGCAATAAGCAGCATTAAAAATAGCTGGAAAAACATTTGCAGTACCCCTTCTACCAGGGGCATGCATCCCAATCATATAACCAAGCGCCGTAAATGCAAATGGCTCGTTCATCACAATCCACTGCTGTACTTTTTTGCCGTAATGGGTTGTTAATAGCGTTACATATTTAGAAAACCACTTGATCATATCTCTACTAGTCCATCCACCTTGCAATTCAAGTGCATGGGGTAGGTCCCAATGATATATAGTAACAACAGGTTCTAAACCATTTGCGACGCATTCATCAATAACGCGGTGGTAAAAATCGATACCTAATTTATTAACCTTTCCTATGCCGTCTGGTAATACCCGACTCCAAGCAATAGAAAACCTAAACACTTTAAAGCCTAGTGCCTTAGCAAGTAAAATATCGTCTTTGTAACGGTGGTAAAAATCGGCGGCAATAGTAGGTCTTGCACCACCTTTAATGGTGGTTCTTTTACGCGCAAAAACATCCCAAACAGATAAACCCTTTCCATCTTCAAAAGCACCCCCTTCATTTTGAGGAGCGGCCATGCCAACACCCCATTTAAAATCAGGTCCAAAATCAGATGCTGTAAATATTTTCTTGTGCAATTGTTTTAAGTTTCTAAAATTTAGGATCCAATAAGGAAACACCCTCTAACGCATCCACTACACTTTTTGACAACTTGATATTTAAAAAGGTAGCAATGGTTGGGAATATATCAACAATAGCAGTTCTATTTTCAAAAGCGTAATGATTTGGACGGTGGTTCATAACCAACCAGGTATTACGTTCTGCGTCTGACTGTCCACCATGATCCTTACCTGTTAATGCATCCCTTCCATGATCGGTTGTAATAATAACGAGCCACTCTTCGTTAAATTTTTTTTCTCTATAATTTACCGCTTGCATGATGGATCCAATTTGTTTGTCAAGCATAGAAATAGCCGTATCAAGCTCCGGACTTTTTCCATATTTATGTCCCATATCATCGGTGTATTCTAAATAAATCCATGATAAATCTGGTGCGCTGTCTTTAATAACCTTGCTAGCTTCGGCAACTACTTTTTCATCAATCAAATGAATATACCATGCTTTTTTATCGTGCGGAAATTGAATGGTATCTAATTCGTAACCATCTCGGTGGTAGTCTACCTGCAAAAAATTTGTTTGCGCGAGGCCATCACCTACCAATTTGGTTCTATTATCAAGCCAAGTACTAAATACACCAATTTTTTTATTGGGATAAGCTTCTTTAAATACCCTAAAAATAGTAGGGTAATTGTAATTGGGATTTTGAATGTCGTTGTCTACGACACCATGCTTATTGGTCCAAGTGCCCGTTAATAATGAGTTGTAGCCTACCGCAGAAATAGTTGGCGACTGCGTAAGTCCTCCTTTTTCACCACCTACATAACATAGTAAATATGCACCTTTACCAATGATAGCGTCAATGGCTGGCTTTCTTGCTTTTTCTAATTCAGAGACAGGAATACCATCCGCAATAACAAATAATACCTTTTTATTTTGTGCTGCGGCCAGCTGCAATGAACACAAAAGCACCAGAATAATCCTTAACATAAGTAATCAATTATAGATACCTAAGATAACGATTCTTGAAGTGAAATAGTAGCCCATTTATTTTTTTCAGTAATCCAATCGGAAGTATGTTTTGATATACCCGTTAATATTTCCCAGGCAGCTGCAACCTGCTCTTTAGTTGGGGCCTTACTACTATAGTTTTCGTTACGAACCACTTTACCAATAATTTCTCCAGAAACTAAATAGGCGTGGTCATTGAAAATTTTACCAATTACATGATTTTTTTTGCCAAAAAAACAATCGCCAATAATAATGCCAATTACTTGTTGCTTGGTAGCATCCAAAATCATCATATTTTCGATAAAGGCAATGGACTCGTTTTGACTATTTAGAAGTGTGTACATAAACAGCTTGACATTTTGGGTATTCCAATGACGTAAAGCTGCACATTAAAGGTTACTTAATTGTTTCCCCAATGTTATCAAAATGTAATGTAATTGTTATGCCTTTGCGTACGCATCTATCATAAACACCGCAGTATCAGCAAAATCTTTGCCTTTATTCATTTTATCAATTGCGGCGCGCTCATAAGCAAGCTCTTCGGTTTGCGTAGTTAATACACCAAATATAAGAGGGATGGTAGCCTGTGTAGAGAGTACAGCCATGCCTTCTGTAACATACTGGCAAACATATTCGTAATGATCTGTATCGCCTTTAATCACAGCACCAATCACAATAATAGCATCATACTTTTTGGTATCGATTAATTTTTTTGAATAACCAACAAGCTCTACAGCACCCGGGCATTGAAGTAATACATACGGTGTTTGGGTAGCATTGAGTTGGTTAACACAACCCTGCGTAAGTAAATCCGTTATTTCAATATTAAAAGTCGCTTGTATAACTGCAATCATGATTTATAATTTTATGTGGTGGTGTCCAATATTAATTTTAGCATCTAAATATGCTTGATTGTGCTGATTAACTTTTGCAGCTACATGTTGCGTCGTAAAAGTAATACCCGCAGCTTTCACAGCAGCTTCCTTTAATGGATTATTGGTAATTAGTGTAATTGATGTGTAACCAAGCATTTTTAAAATAGCAATGGCGTCGTCATAATTTCTATCATCGGCCGGAAGGCCTAAAGCTTCGTTGGCTTCGTAGGTATTTAAACCCTGCTCTTGTAAATGGTAGGCTTTAATTTTATTGGATATACCAATACCCCTTCCTTCGTGATTTTTTAAATAAATAACAGCGCCGTTTTTATTTTGCGCTATGCTTGTAAGTGCATGGTGCAGTTGACTTTGACAGTCGCAACGCAAACTACCAAAAATATCGCCAGTTGTACATTCGGAGTGGATACGTACCATGGGTGTTACCGCTTCTGCTTCACTATTTTGTAACACATAATGTTCTACCAAACTTATTGGGTTTTTAAAAACCTTGATGGTAAAATCACCAAATGCAGTTGGTAAATAGGCTTCCGAAATGAGTTCCATTTAATGCATCGTTTTTCGGTGATCAATAATTTGCTGAATGGTGATGATGGGAAGTTCGTGTTGTTTTGCAAAACCAAAAAGTCCATCACGACGCATCATATTGCCATCATTATCCATGATCTCACAAATCACAGCAGCACCTGGTTGTTTTGTTAATAAACACAAATCAACACCTGCTTCCGTATGTCCGGGTCTAATTAAAACGCCTCCGTCTTTTGCAACAACGGGAAACAAATGACCAGGTTTAATAAAATCATCTGGCTTACAATTATCGCTTGCAACAAGAGCCGCTGTAATGGAACGTTCTTTTGCCGAAATACCGGTGGTAATACCAAATGCAGGCGTGGCATCTATAGAATCATGAAACGCGGTACTAAATGCATCTTTTGCATTACTTGGCACCGGATGTATATCTATTTTTTGAGCAATACTTTTTGAGATAGCAATACATACAAGACCCCTCGCTTCTTTTGCACAAAAATTTACTTTAGCAGGTGTAGAAAGGGCCGCACTAAAAATAATATCGCCTTCATTTTCTCTACTTTCATCATCAACCACAACTATAAGTCCGCCATTTTTAAAATGCGCTAAGGCAACCTCAACTGAACTAAATGAATAACTCATAATTATTTTGATAACAACTTTTCGGTGTATTTGGCCAAAATGTCAAATTCAATATTTACCCTATCTCCTATTTGTAAGGCACTTAAATTGGTTTTTTCAAGTGTGATAGGGATAATACAGAGTTCTAACAAATTTTGATCGGTTTTGTTGACCGTTAAACTAACGCCGTTAATGGTAACTGAACCTTTATACACCGCATATTTAGAAAAAGAAGGCTCAAATTCAATGGTAATAAACCATGCAGTATCAGACACTACTATATTTTGCACGAGCGCGGTATCATCTACATGACCCAATACGTAGTGCCCGCCTAAAAAACTAGTAGGCTGTAAAGGAAGTTCAATATTTACCTTGCAACCTGCAACGTAATGCTTTATAATTGTTTTAGAAATCGACTCTGTAGAAACAAAAAATGACATCGTATCGTTATGGATGGCAATTAGCGATAAACAGGCGCCATCAATGGCCACACTATCACCCAGTTTAACACGAGCAGCCACGGAAGCACTGGTAACATCAAGTTTCCAGCCTGTTTCCTGTATATCAATAGCAGAAATGCTTGCAGATTCAACAATTCCAGTAAACATGGATTGATTTCTTTAAATTTGAGGTGCAAAGATAAGCGATGACACCAGAAGAATACGTATTATTCGCATCAAGTTTGGCCCAAAAAGCCAATAAAAAGGCCATTGGACCCAACCCATTTGTGGGAGCTGTGGTGGTAGATGAAAAGGGTATCATCATTGGCACTGGATACCATCAAAAATGGGGGGACAAACACGCCGAGGTTTATGCAATTGAAGAGGCCGTTTCCCATAACCAAGATCTAACAAATTGTAGCCTTTATGTAACGCTGGAGCCATGCTCACACCATGGGAAAACCCCTCCTTGCACCGATTTAATTTTACAATCAGGCATCAAAAAGGTATTTGTTGGCTCACTGGATCCAAATCCTAAAGTATCAGGATTTGAGCTATTAAAAGAAAAAGGAATTGACATAGTGTTGGTTGAACTAAAAGAGACGCTCGCATTAAATAAAGTTTTTTTTACCAATCAAAAAAAGCAAAGACCCTTTGTTTCCTTAAAAATAGCGGCAACCATTGATGCTAAAATTGCCGATTACACAGGCACTTCTAAATGGATCACAAACGAGGAAAGTAGAAATTTTGTACACGAAAATATGAGAACAGAGGTGGACGCGGTTATTAGCACAGCCAAAACTGTGATTGAAGACAAAGCCACTTTAAATTGTAGAATCCCAGGTCAAGAAAACGTAGCATTAAATGCCGTTATTATTGATAGAACTGGACGGATGCTACAAGAGCAAAACAGTGACCTTCCTATTTATTACAACCGTACCAACACGCAGGTATTTATTGTTACGGCGCCCAATACCCTACAAAAAAATCAATTACTTCCGAATAGTGTAAGCATTATCGAAATAGATTTTAATGCAAACAATGAAGTGAATTTAACCCAGCTTGGCAAAGCGCTCTTAGACGCTGGTTTATATCATGTGCTCATAGAAGCAGGATCTATGTTTAGCAGTTATGTACTTGAACATCAATGGGCCGATGAACTGCACTATTTTATTGGATCTAAAATATTATTAGACAGTGCTGCCAAGCCTGCATTTACGTCAACACATCCAACCAAGCTCTCAAACAGCATGCAATTATCTGTTGTTAAAAGCTTAACTTTTAAAGATGATGTTTACATACATTACAAAATAGATTCGTTGTAAAAAACGCCTATATTTTTTTGTTGACTAAGTGCGTCCTCAAATAAAAGTAAAGCAACCTGAGCCATACAAGTAGATTCAAAATCTTTTACCGTAAAGGATTTATTTTCTATGCCTTCTTGTATCAACTGAGTAATACCAGCCAATCCTTTTTGTAATCCATCCGTCGATTTTTTAACATTCGCATACAAACTTACCAGCGCTTTAATTTTTGCAGTATCAATAGATAAAAATGTGCCTTTTTGATGGTCTGATATGTGATTACCAAAATCTTGCGCCAAATTTTGACCACTTTCTTGTTGTATTTTATCTACAATATCCTGGGCCGCAAATTTTGCAAATGCAAGTCCTTCTAACAATGAATTAGAAGCTAGTCTATTGGCACCATGTAACCCAGTAGACGCACATTCACCAATTGCATATACATGTTGCACTGTAGTTTCACCAAACTCATTTACCACAATCCCACCACAACTATAATGCTGCGTTGGAACAATGGGTATATAGTTTTTAGTAATATCGATACCCAGTGTTTTTTTGACGGTATTATAAATATTGGGGAAATGAGATTCGATAATTGAACTATCAATCATAGTGGCATCCAAAAATTGATGCGGCACTTTTTCAATTTCCATTTCTGTAATAATAGCCCTTGAAACAATATCTCTTGGTGCCAATGAACCGCTGGGATGATACTTATACATAAAATCTACACCTGCCCTATTCCGAAGCACTGCACCGGCCCCGCGCAAAGCCTCAGAAATTAAAAAAGTATCTTGTTCATGAGCATACAAGCCAGTTGGATGGAACTGTATAAAACTTAAATCATTTATTTGTGCACCTAATGTATGGGCGAGATAAATTCCATCGGCAGTAGCTACCGGAGCATTGGTAGTTTGTGCATATAACTGACCTATACCGCCTGTAGCAAGCACTATATAGCTTGCCGTGTAATTTTCGAATTGATTATTATTGATATCATACACACGAACCAGAAATTGTCCATGATTACTTTTATCAATAGAAACAACCAAACAATATTCAAAGAGTGAAAGCCCTTCCGAATTTTTGATACCCTGTAATAGCGTTTTTTGTAGGGCTTTACCTGTATAATCTTTTACATGCCAAACCCTATGTGCTGCATGCCCACCTTCTTTTGCTAAATCTATTTGATGGGCTTCATTTGTATCAAAAGGCATACCCATTGAAATCAAATCCTGCATGAGCTCAGCCCCCTTTTCAACAACTTTTTTTACAATTTCTTTATTATTAATGTGGGCTCCAGCTATTAAAGTGTCTTGTATATGTGATTCGGTAGAGTCGTGATGTATGGTGTGCTTTGTTGCTACCGCAGCAATACCGCCCTGAGCCCAATTGGTATTGGTATTTGCAAAAGAAGATTTACAAAACAAGGCAACCGTTTTTTTATTGGCGGCGTTAGCTTGTGCACTTTGATAGTAATGCAAAAAAGAAAGTCCAGCAACACCTGACCCAACAACTATCGTATCAAAATGTTTGGGGTGCATTATATTACCGTTAGCATATTGTTTAATGCACGTAGCGCTGGCTCATGCACTTCAGACGCAATATTTATTTCAGGCAATTCGTAATAAAGGGCGTTGTATAATTTTTCGAGGGTATTCATTTTCATGTATGGACACTCAGAACAAGCACAGCTATTGGATTCAAGTGCTGGTGCCGGTATAATTTTTTTATGCGGGACGGCTTGTTTCATTTTATATAAAATACCGGCCTCAGTAGCTACTATAAACTCGGTGTGTTCCGAAACTGTAACATATTCGATGAGGGCTTTGGTAGAACCAATAAAAGCCGCCTTATCTAAAATTCCAGGCAAACACTCAGGATGGGCTATTAGAAGCGCATTTGGATGATCTAGTTGTAACTGCGTTAATTTATCTTGAGAAATGTTAACGTGTACAACACAGGCTCCATCCCAAAGCAAGAGTTCACGGCCGGTTACTTTTTGAACATACATGCCCAAATTTTTATCCGGTGCAAAAATTATTTTTTTGTCTCTTGGAATCGCATTGACAATGTCAACTGCATTGGATGAGGTACATATATAATCGCTCTGGGCTTTAATTTCGGCAGAACAATTGATATAACTTACCACAACTGCATCTGGGTGTTGTTTTTTGAATGCAACAAATGCATCGAGAGGCGTTGCATCTGCTAAAGAGCAACCTGCATGCAAATCGGGAATTAAAACTTTAGCAGTAGGGTTTAAAATTTTTGCAGTTTCGGCCATAAAATGAACCCCGCAAAAAACAATCATTTTTGTATTTAATTCTTTTGAGATTTTAGCCAACGCATAACTATCTCCAATATGATCGGCTATTTTTTGAATATCTTCTGAAACATAATAGTGCGCAAGTATGATGGCATTTTTTTCTTTTTTGAGGGCTAAAATGGCTTCTACTAAATGTTCGCGATCAGGAACTGATCTACTCAAATAACCCACTCTATTTATTTCTTGCTCAAATAACATTTATACAATTTTTAATGAGATATCTACGGATATAGCATGATGCGTTAAAGCCCCAACAGAAATACAATTTATCCCGTGTATTAAGTATGGCTTAATATTATCGAGGTTTATACCACCAGAAATTTCTAACTTTTTAGATGGCGCAATGGTGTTTCGGTATTGAACATACTTTTCAAGCACTTCAGGCGTATGGTTATCAATTAAAATCCGGTTCACGATGCTATGCTTAAGCGCAATTAAAAATTCTTGTTCGTTCTTTACTTCTACAATAACAGGTACACTTAGATTTTGTTGATTACAGAAGGATAAACAATTGTCTAAAGCGCTTTGTATATCTCCTGCCGCCTTAATATGATTGTCTTTAATTAAAATTTGATCGTCGAGCCCAAACCTATGATTTACACCACCACCAATTACGACAGCCCACTTTTCTGGCAATCTAAAATTTGGTGTTGTTTTACGCGTGTCATAAATATCGATACCAACAGGCTGTGCAAGTTGTACATACTGTTTGGTCAGCGTAGCAATGCCACTCATGCGTTGCATAGCGTTTAAGAGTAGTCTTTCGATTTGCAAAATGCTTGAGAGCTTGCCACTCATAACACCTATACAAACAGGCACATACTCTATAACATCGCCATCTTTACAACTAAAATTTACATCCAATTGTGGATCTAGATAGTTGCAAATTTGAATGGCTAAAGCAACACCCGCAATGGTGCATTTTTCTTTTACAAAACAATGAGCTACACCGCTTATTTCGTTATTAAAACTTGACTTTGTTGTAATATCTCCATCACCAATGTCTTCGTTGAGCGCTTGCTCAATAAATGCACGAATAGCTGCAAGGTTATGAAAGTCTCTTTGTATCATTTATTTGCTTTGGTCAATAATTTTAATAGTAGTTTTTTCCAAACTAG
>JBIIZN010000118.1:0-4557 GCA_044346275.1 Sediminibacterium sp. | reverse complement strand
GATCATCCTTACTATAAAGCGGCCACCGAGTTTGGCAAGCGCATTGCAGCACTAGGCTTTACCACCATGACGGGTGGCGGTCCGGGTATTATGGAAGCAGCTAACAAAGGTGCTATGGAGGCGGGCGGAAAATCGGTGGGTTGTAATATTAAGCTTCCTTTTGAGCAACAGCCCAACCCGTACATGCACAAATGGATCACTTTCGATTACTTTTTTATTCGAAAAGTATTGATGGTTAAATATTCTTATGCGTTTGTTATCATGCCTGGTGGCTTTGGTACCATGGACGAATTTTTTGAAACATTAACCCTTGCTCAAACAGGCGTGATCAACGACTTCCCCATTGTGATTTATGGCAAAGAATATTTTAACCCGGTAATGGATATGGTAGATGCGATGATCGTAAAAGGCACGATATCTCCAGAAGATAAAAAACTCATGCTGTTTACAGATGATATCGATGAAGCGATGCAGTATATACAAGCCTATGTCAAAAAAAATTATACCGTTAAGCCACGCAAAAGATTATGGTGGCTTTTTGAAAAAGTATAATGGATGACAACATTATTCAAGTACGGGTCTAAGCCAGCGTTCTGCTTCTTCTATTGGCATATTTTTTCTGGTCGCATAATCCTTTAATTGATCTTGCATAATTTTTCCAAGACCATAATACGTGCTTTGTGGATTTGCAAAATACCATCCACATACCGATGATGCAGGATACATGGCCAGATTTTCGGTAAGCTCAATGCCAATAGTATCCTTCACATTTAAGAGTTCAAACAGCTTGTATTTTTCGGTATGATCTGGACATGCAGGATAACCAGGTGCAGGTCTAATGCCTACATATTTTTCGCCAATGAGTGCTGCGTTATCTAATTGTTCTGATGGCGCATAACCCCAATCTGTTTTTCTAGTTTGTAGGTGTAGGTATTCGGCAAAAGCCTCTGCTAGCCTGTCTGCTAGCGCTTGCAACATTATTTTATTATAATCGTCATGCTGCGCTTCAAAGGCCTGAATATGTTTTTCAATTCCATTTATCGTCACTGCAAATGCGCCAATAAAATCTTTTGTATTGCTTGAAGCTGGTGCTATAAAGTCTGCTAAAGAAAAATTAGGTTGACCTGGCGCTTTTTTAATTTGTTGTCTTAAAAAAGAAAGCTTTACCGGTTTATCTGCTACAACTGTAACATCATCCTCGTCACTACTAGCGGGCCAAAATCCAATGGTGCCATCTGCGGTTAACCACTGCTCTGTAATGATGGTATCTAATAATGCATTGGCGTCGGCGTATAATTTACTGGCTTCTTTTCCAACCACTTCGTCGGTTAAAATCGCAGGAAAATTTCCGTGCATTTCCCAGGTAATAAAAAATGGTTTCCAATCTATAAAGTCTCTTAATATCGAAAGGTCAACATTTTTATACAGCTTAGTGCCTGTGTACGTTGGTGTAACGGGTTGATAGGTATCCCAGTCGATAGCCATTTTATTATTACGTGCGTCTTGATACGCGAGGTATTCTTTGGTTGGCTTTTTATTGTCAAATTGATCTTTGAGTTTGGCATAATCATTTTGCGTATCACTTAAAAATGCAGCTTGCTGATCTTTACTTAATAAAGAACCTGCAACGGTTACACTTCTAGAAGCGTCAAGCACATGAATCACATCTTGGTACTCAGGTGCAATTTTTACAGCCGTATGAATTTTAGAAGTAGTGGCACCACCAATGAGTAGTGGTTGTTTCATACCTCTGCGTTTCATTTCTTTAGCGATATGCACCATTTCATCGAGTGATGGTGTAATAAGGCCGCTAAGTCCAATGATATCTACGTTTTCTTTTTGCGCTGCCTCTAAAATTTTATCGGTAGGTACCATTACCCCAAGGTCAATGATATCGTATCCATTACATCCAAGTACAACACCCACAATGTTTTTACCAATGTCATGAACGTCGCCTTTTACCGTTGCAAGTAATATTTTAGCAGCACCTGCGGCTTCTGTATTGGTTGTACCTGCAGCCAAATGCGCTTGTTTGCGCTCTTCTTTTTCGGCCTCAATAAATGGCGTTAAAACCGCCACCGATTTTTTCATTACGCGGGCACTTTTTACCACCTGCGGTAAAAACATTTTACCGGCACCAAATAAATCACCCACAATATTCATTCCATCCATGAGGGGCCCTTCAATAACATCAAGTGGCTGCGGATATTTTTGTCTTGCTTCTTCGGTATCAGCGTCTATGTATTCTGTGATACCATTAATGAGTGCGTGTGCGAGTCTTTTTTCTACTGGTTCATTTCTCCAAGCCTCATCTTTTATTTCAACCTTACCTTTTGCTTTAACGGTTTCGGCGTGAGTAATTAATTTTTCGGTGGCCTCGTTGTTGTCGTTGTTTTTATTGAGCAGTACGTCTTCACACAATTGGCGAAGCGTCGGTTCAATTTCATCGTATACCACAAGCTGTCCAGCGTTTACAATACCCATGCCCATGCCCGCTTTAATAGCATGAAATAAAAACACCGAATGTATCGCTTCTCTTACGTGGTCATTACCTCTAAATGAAAAAGAAACGTTGGATACACCACCACTTACTTTCGTGAGTGGCATTCTTTTTTTAATTTCTCTTGTCGCTTCAATAAAATCTACTGCGTAATTATTATGTTCTTCGATACCTGTTGCTACTGCAAAAATGTTGGGATCAAAAATGATGTCTTCTGGAGGGAAGCCAACTTTTGTTGTTAAAATATCATAAGCTCTTTGGCAAATTTCAATTTTTCGATCCTTGGTATCAGCCTGTCCAACCTCGTCAAACGCCATTACAATAACCGCAGCACCATAGGCTTTGCACTTAAATGCTTGTTCAATAAATTTCTCTTCCCCTTCTTTCATAGAGATAGAGTTCACAATACATTTTCCTTGCACACACTTTAAACCGGCCTCTATAATTTCAAATTTAGAGCTATCAATCATGATTGGAATGCGCGCAATGTCCGGTTCACTTTGTAGTAAATTCAAAAACGTTGTCATGGCTTCTACACCATCTAGTAATGCATCATCCATATTTACGTCTAGCACTTGTGCGCCGCTTTCTACCTGCTGTCTCGCAACAGATAATGCTTCTTCATATTTATTTTCTCTAATAAGGCGCGCAAATTTTTTAGACCCGGTTACATTGGTTCTTTCTCCAACATTTACAAAATTGGTTTCTGGTCTAACAACAAGTGGCTCAAGTCCAGCTAGTCTTAAATAAGGTTGTATCGTGATCGTTGAACTCATAAAAATCTGATTAAACTTATGCAATTGAAGTAGCTACGTTAGGTTTTTTTCGGGGTTCCATTTTTCTAACATTGTCTGCAATATGTTTGATATGATCTGGCGTTGTACCGCAGCATCCGCCCACAATATTTACAAATCCTTGACGGGCCCACTCTTCAATAAAGTGTGCTGTTTGATGTGGCGCTTCGTCGTATTCGCCCATCGCATTGGGAAGTCCTGCATTGGGATATGCCGATGTGTAACAACTAGCAATTTGGCTTAATTCTTCAATGTGGCTGCGCATTTCGGCAGCACCTAATGCACAATTTAAACCAACACTGAGTGGCTCTGCGTGTTTGATAGAGGTATAAAATGCTTCTAGTGTTTGACCACTTAAGGTTCTACCAGATGCATCTGTAATGGTACCGCTAATCATGATTGGCAGTTCCGGAATATTGTTTTCTCTAAAAAATTCTTTGGCAGCAAAAATGGCTGCTTTTGCATTGAGGGTATCAAAAATAGTTTCGATAAGTAGTACGTCTACACCACCATCAACCAGTCCTTTAATTTGTTCTTTGTAAGCTACTACTACTTCATCAAAAGTAACCGCTCTAAATCCAGGATTGTTTACATCTGGAGAAAGGCTGAGTGTTTTATTTAAAGGACCAATGGCGCCTGCTACAAATTTTGCACCAGCATCTTTATTTTCCGCTGTAAACTCTTCAACGGCACGTCTAGCACAGGTTGCAGCCGCCACGTTTAATGCATAAGCATATGCTTGCATGTCATAATCGGCCATTGCAATAGTGGTACTACTAAATGTATTGGTTTCAATAATATCGGCACCCGCTGCTAAATATTGTTTGTGAATGCCTACAATGATATCTGGTTGCGTGATGCATAGCATATCATTATTGCCTTTAACATCGGTATGCCAATTTTTAAATTGTTCACCTCGGTAATCGGCTTCTTCTAATTTGTGACGCTGAATCATGGTACCCATGGCACCATCGATTACTAAAATTCTCTGTTCTAATTCGTTTTTAATACGCATCTCCTGGGTTGTTTACAAATGGTTGATCCACTTATTACATGATCTTGCTAAAAACGTAGGGAGCGTTAAGGGGGGCGTTGCTATCATACGTTTATTAGTTCGATTTTGTTCGAAAGTAGGGTTCTACTCGAATGTACAGGCTGAACAATAAACAAATCCGCCTGTGCAGGACGCAAAGATAGGTAAAACCCTATAATTGTGTGTAATTACAATTAATTTCTAGGTCTACTTTTTCGGTAACAGCGCTT
>JBIIZN010000117.1:0-4559 GCA_044346275.1 Sediminibacterium sp. | reverse complement strand
CTTTGGAAACCACATATTGGACAGTCGATACCAAACAGTGATTTATAAGCACAGGGTAAAAGATAATTTTCCATCAATTGAAATAAAAAAAAGTGGTCTCTGAAATTTCAGAGACCACTTTTTTTTACATATTTAGCATCCTAAGTGCACTGAATCCAGCACTACCGATGATTAAAACTATAATAATATAGTATAAAGTGTACAAGCTACCAAGGATTGTACCAATAATTGACATAATCCAACCAGCGTTAAGAGAACCGTATCCAGTATATAAATCTGGATTTTCTCTATGCATTTGTCTGCCTTTCTTAGCCATAGTCAGTCCGATGATTCCAAGAATTAGACCAACAAAAAAGCAGCTGCAAATGATTGAAAGAATGCCCATTACTAGTACTGCTGTCGAATTTGGTAAAGATTGTTTTGTCTCCATTTTGTTTATACTTTTAATTTTAAATTTTCCTACTCATTTGGCTTTTCGGTATACGCCTCGTTTTTTAAAGTGGGTTCTGTTCTCCACATTTTTAATAATTTAGTTGCACTTACCCATTTCTTTTAATAGGGCTGTTGCAAATTTTTGCTTATCAGAATCAGAAGTGTATTTTGCTTCCATTTCTTTTGATAAAGCTGCTATTTCAGAGGATAGCTTAGAGCTTTTCTCAATTACTGACATATCGCCCGATGTCGCTTCTTTCATAAGTTTTTGAGCATCGCATTGAAGTTTTGCAACTTTTTTTGCATCGCTTTCAAAAGAACCGCCACCACAGCTTGTCAGAATTGTTGAAGCAATAAGTAATGCTCCGAAAATTGTCATTCCTTTTTTCATTTTGTGTTGCGTAGTCGCCACTTTGATTTAATTATATTCCGTTTTTTATGGTGGGTTCTGGTCTCCACATTTATGAACTAAGTTAATATTTATACTTAATAAATCTCTCAATACGAGTTAAAAATCGGTGGTTCTCTATTCTCTATCATTTCATTTTATCGATTTATTTCCTTTCTATCTCAATAAAAATGTTGACCGATATTTTACAAGTCTATCAAGATCAATGTTTAATTTACATATTTTGGTTACTAATATATAGAGCGAAAAGAAAATACCCATTTTGTTGAGATACATCAAAAGTGGTATTAAAATTGCTTATGAAAATACATATCTTCATTAGTATTCGTCAAATATATATATTTATTTGACGAATACGATGAAAATTGCAATATTATTTCATCATGTCAGGAGTCAAACAAATGCAATAATAATTACCTTCACAATATGTTGAAAAACAATAAATTATCGACGAAAAAAGTCAATAAATAATCTAGACCTACTATGAGACATATCAACCAAAAAGGGTACTGTTCACACTTCCAAACTCTTGACCATTAATTGATTTGCAAAAAGATTATGCAATGGGTGTTTACCAGTTCTCATTCTATGATTAAGGAAGTATTTTAAATTGATTATTGTACGCCTTTGAAATAAAAAATAAGCGTTTTTGATTTATTCGTTCACGATTTCTTTAATAATGCCTAAATTCTTGTAATCCAGCACCGCTTCAGACATTGAATTTATACTATCCATAATCATTTGGCGCTTATTTGGATCATCCCATACCTCCTGCAATGGATGCATGTTTACTTTTACAAAAAACAAACAAATATCACCACCAATCCCAACTGTTGTTTGGGTTTCCGTTCTAAAATAAAGGTCTTTAATTGATTGCGGTGTTGGCCTTGTGTAGCTTGGCAATTGACTTAAAGAAGGCAGCGATGTAAGTGTCCAAACATACCTTCTAAACATGGCATCCTGTTTTGATATAAGGGCCGATACTTTTTCGCTAGAGCGCCTTAAGGTTTCGCCATCCCCTACCGGCAGGTGCATATCAAAAAAAGAGAGTCCTAATTTTTTTGCGGGATAAAATCCACTTGGAAAACAAAAACCAATGGTATGCAAATACCCATCTTTTAAAATTGCAACGTCTTCTTCTAGTTTTACACAAATTTCCGATAATGTTGTATTTACATCAAACCCACAAAAGGCATTAAGGTGATGTAAATAATCATTACTGATAGTTGCGCAAATATGACTACCATGTAATTCAAGCTCCTTCTTTTTTTCTTGTAGATATCCAGGATCCGGATTGGCATTAAATGCAGCACCTTCATATTTTGCAATATCTGGCCCAACGGTGTACGGAACTTTTACTGGAAATATCATTTGAAAATTAAAATATCTTTTACAATAGCAGCGCCTTGTTTTTCTTTTTTAATAAAGCCCCTATACATACCCTCTGTACAAAACGGAAGTGCAATGTTTCCATTTTTATCTACGGCAATAAGCCCACCATCACCACCTAGTGCTGGAAGCTCTTTCATTACGAGCGTTTCAGAAGCAAGCGCTAAACTTTGACCACCAAATTCCATTCTGTCACTGATACTTTTTGCCATTACTAGTCTTAAAAAGTATTCGCCCCATCCTGTGCAACTAATTGCCACTGTATTATTGTTGGCATAAGTTCCACTTCCAATAATGGGTGCATCACCAATTCTGCCCCACTTTTTGTTTGTCATTCCGCCAGTACTTGTGGCTGCCGCTAAATTACCATAGGTATCTAATGCAACCGCGCCAACTGTTCCATATTTATCTTTACGACGCTGTTCATCAATTTTAGTTTCGTAAGCGATTTGCCCAGCCTTTTTTAATTGATCTAATGAATCTCTTTGTTTTGCACGCTGCAAACCCTTCCATCTTTCAGGTGTATAAAAATAAGAAGGGTCAACTATTTCAATGCCTTGCGCAGCAGCAAATGCTTCGGCACCTCTACCACTTAATAAAACATGTTCCGATTTTTCCATCACCGCTCGTGCTGCTGTAATTGGATTTTTAATGGTTCTAACACCAGCAATAGAACCTGCTGCTAATGTTTTTCCATCCATAATGGCTGCGTCGAGTTCGTTAATGCCTTCACTTGTAAATACAGCTCCTTTACCGGCATTAAATAGCGGATTATTTTCTAGCACTTTAACAGTGGCTTCAACCGCGTCTAATGCGGTTCCACCTTTTTCTAAAATGGCATTGCCTACTTGTAATGCGCTATCAAGACCACTTTTATACTTAGCCTCAAGCGCAGGTGTAAACTGGCTTTTATTAAGGGTACCAGCACCTCCATGAATTGCCAATACATATTTTCCGGTATTAGATGTTTTATTTGGCGCTGTTTGTTGTGCTAATAATGAACCCGAGCAAACTGTAAGTAGTATAAAAATAAGTGTACGCATAACTGGTATTTGAAGCAATTTAATATAATCTGCGGATTTAATTACCTTTAAATCAATGAAGAAGCCAGCTTCTATATTTTATTTTTGGGTATGCATGTGCTGGCTAATAGTAAACAGCTGCGCCAAAGACTTATCTTATGAGGATGGTGGCACCATTAAAACCGCCCCGGTTGCAGATGCAGGAAAAGACCAATCCATTGTTTTACCCAATGATTCTGCTTTTGTTGACGGGAGTAAATCATATGACAACAATGGAACTATTACTAATTATAGTTGGGTAAAATTAAGTGGACCAGTTACGTGCAATATTTTAGCAGCTGGCGCAAAAACCACATGGATCAAAAAACTAAGTGAAGGAAAATATGTTTTTGAACTAACGGTGACAAATAATTTTAAACTAACTGCAAAAGATACCGTCACTGTTTATGTAGACAAAACAAAAATAGCTAGACCACCCGACGCACAGGCTGGACCTGATCAAATAATACAACTTCCTAACAACAAAGTTACACTTGATGGTAGCACTTCTTCAGATCCAGACAACGACATTAGTGATTATTTATGGACAAGAATTAAAGGGACAGGAAACCCAACATATACATCGCCAGCTAATGCAATAACAGATGTAACCAAATTATCTGCAGGAGTTCATTTATTTGAACTCAGGGTTACGGATGCTACAGGACTCGTAGACAGGGATACGCTTATAATTCAAGTCAATGAAGCACCTGGCATTCCTCCTGTAGCAAATGCAGGAACCGATCAAAACATCCCATACGACTTAACAAAATGTACTACCAACCCAGAAATTATTACGCTTAATGGATCAGAATCTTACGATCCGGATGGCACCATCACAAAATACAATTGGCAAACTATTTTTCCTATTAATGCTGCTATTGAAATTACAAATCCAAACAAAGCACAAGCATCTGTTACTGCACTATTAGCTGGAAAATATATTTTTGAATTAAGTGTTACAGACAATGATGGAAATGTAAAAAAAGACACCACGCAATTAAATATTATTGCCACCAATAGGCAAGTCATGCAGGCAAGGTTAACACCTGTTGGAACATTATCTGAAAAAAGAAAAGTATCGGGTGTTGCTTTTTTAGGGAATAAAATATTTTTAGCGGGCGGAAGATATCCACCTACAGGACCTGGACCCAATTTTACTTCTAGAGTTGATATTTACGATGTTATAACAAAAGACTGGACCACTTCAGAGCTCAGTCAAAAAAAATGGGGCGTTGCAGCAGCTGTTGCAGGCAATAAAGTATTTT
>JBIIZN010000157.1:0-46951 GCA_044346275.1 Sediminibacterium sp. | reverse complement strand
AAACAATTGGAAGTGATTGTAATTGTTTACCACCATTTATCTCATCACCAACAAAGTCAACCATTAAATCCCAATCATAATCAGTGGGAATAGCCCATCCTTTTGGAGCCAAACCTCTATCATCGTTTACCGCAAATACATTATAGAGTTTTCCTAGGTGTGAATTAGAGTTTTTGAATTCAGGATAACACCACGCAGGCGCGTAAGTATCATATGCATCTTTCCAATCTTTCATTGATTTAGCTTGTTTAATGGGATTGCCATTTCTAAAAACAGCGACGTCTAAGTTCTCTTCCATCCACAGTTGGTTTCCAACTTTTAAAGATTTTAGTGTACTGTTTTTATTGGACTGACTATTAACAGTTGCTGGTAAGAAGTAAAAAATAATTAAAAAGCTGATAATATACTTTTTCATGTAGATAAATTATATAATGATTAAGTTATGTTATTTATTAGTAGTTCCATCTTTCTTTATAGCCTCGATCATCAATATGAATCATTTGATGATTTAATGTATGCTTGTCTGTTTTATAAGTTCCAATGCCCCCATTTGATTTAATTATTTCTTTATCTAAAATTTCCTTAGCAATATCAACATCTTTAGCGTCTGATTTTCCATCGGCATTGATATCAAATACAACAAAATCTATTGCACTTCCTTTTGTGTGCCAACTTTCCGGCGCAGCACTATTATATTTAACCAACAGATTATTTAACCACTTAAATCTGTAAGTACATATAACTAGCATCTTAGGTTGATAGCCTTTTTCAACCAAAACTTCTTTTAGTTTCTTATAGTAACCATATGTAACCTGGCTAGCAAGACTTGTATTGTTAAAAACAGTAAAAAAAGTAATTGTTATAAATAAAACTATGAACACAATGATTTTTAAGAGCTTCTTCATTTTATTATTTTTTAATTCACTTTAGGGGGCTTATTTTTACAATACTTTTCATATCTATCTATATACTCAAAAATAATATCAGAAGCTTCTTTGTTAAAATCCATTGTGATGCTTTCATTAGTTCTAACTTCATCTACAATTTTAAATACTTGACAATAGCTTTTATAAAGATAGTCTTGCGCTTCAATTAAACTTCTGATTATATTGATGGTATAACTTTTTGGTTCTTTTGATTGAGCTGCTGTAGCAAATGTTAGAGCTTCTTTTGTATCGAAATAATTATCCATCGACTTCAAATACGCTATACAAATTAAGTCTGCTCCGCTTAAGCCAGCTTTTAATTCGGCAGTCGTTTTAAAGCCATATTTTGATTTTAAGTATTTAATTAGAGTACTAGCATTTGTTTTGCCCTTTGTATCCCACCCTAATTTATTAATAACTGCAATTTTTAAGTCTGTTGGATTATCCTTATCAACTAAATAATTCATTAGCTCCTTCGTTAGCAATCCATTTGAATTACCAGCAAGCTGTATAATTGGTAATTTTTCGTATGCTTTATAAAATTCTGTAGAAGTAAGCGGGGAATCAGCAGAAGCTTGGTAGCTAAAAAATAACATTGCTAGTATACCTAAAAAAGTGTTTTTCATATGTCAAATGATTTATTCTAAGAATTTGTGTCTAAGTTAAATGAGATGCGTAGACAATCATTTTTTTGAAGATAAAATATTGTTAATGTATAATTATCTAATTCAATTCTTCAATTGATTGAGTCCAAACAATAAGGTTAAATTCAATAGTGATATTGAAATGCTATCCAAAATTTGTTGATTTAAGAATATATTGTAGATTTATATATGACTATGAAAAAATTAATGCTAATCCCTTTGTTACTTGTTACTTATATTTCTTTTGCCCAAAATGCTAAAGAGATAATTGGAGAGCCAATTAAAATTGGTAATTTATTGGTAGCAGAATATGATTTTCCTGAAGCAATGAATTGGTTTGATGCTAAAAAATCGTGTAGTACTTTAGGAAAAGGTTGGAGATTACCAACTAAGTCTGAATTGAACATTTTATATAATAACAGAAGGAAAATGGGTAACGTTAGCGATTGGGAAGGATATTGGACTTCCAGTTCAGTACCCAGTCGATTATGGGATCCAAAATGGACTGCCGCAGAAATTGGTCAAGGTATCGCTTGGCGGCAGTATTTCACGAGTGGAATTCAAGGCTACGCCAGCATGAGTAACGACAAATGTGTTGTTCGTGCCGTAAAATTGCTTTAAAATTTTGTTACAATGAAAAAATTACTATTCTTACCATTGTTATTTATTGCAACAATGTCTTTTGCCCAAGATGCAGATGAAATAATTGGTAAACCTATTAAAATCGGCAATCTACTAATAGCAGAAAATGATTTTCCTGAAGTGATGGATTGTGTTGACGCTATAGAAGCGTGTCGTTCTTTAGGAAAAGGTTGGAGATTACCAAATAAGACTGAGTTGAATATTTTATATAAGAATAGCAAAAAAATTGGCGGATTTAAGGATAATAACTATTGGAGTTCTACTTATTACGGCTCCTACAGTGCATGGGCACAGAATTTCGGTAATGGCTCTCAGCCATACAATCATAAGAATTACTACTCGTTCTATGTTCGTGCCGTAAAGTCTTTATAAGATCAGCGTTTAAGAGCCTGGCTTGTAGTGGAATTTTCCCTATTATCAAGGAATATTTGGTAACAAAGATTGTTTTTAAGCTAGGGAAAACAATATTGTGATAGTAACTTAGTATTTAGAAATTCTTGAGTTGAAAATATGCCGTAGAATTATATTAAATTTATTACAACTATGAAAAAGTTATTGTTCTTACCTCTGGTGCTTATTTCTTGTTTTTGTTTTTCGCAAGATGCAAAAGAAATTATTGGTAAGCCGGTTAAAATTGGTAAGTTATTAATTGCGCAATATGATATTGCGTATTTGAATTGGGCGGATGCAAAAAAAGCATGCGCAAGTTTAGGAGCTGGTTGGCGACTGCCAACAAAAAATGAACTTAATACTATGTATATGAACAAAGACTCAATAGGAGGTTTTTCATATATAGGATATGGTACTGGCTTTTACTATTGGAGTTCAACTTTGAGTGGTCCTAAAAATGTATGGATTCAGGATTTTGCAAATGGTAGCCAGGCTGATTTTGATAGTTATTGGTCAAGTAACAAGGTTGTCAAATGGTATGGCCGAGCTGTAAAGAGCTTTTAATTTTATTTCTTATTTAAGTACTATGAAAAAATTACTACTACTACCTTTATTAGTGATTGCTTGTTTTTGTTTTGCACAAGATGCCAAGGATATAATTGGTAAGCCCGTCAAAATAGGTACTCTATTAGTAGCACAAAATGATTTTCCTAAACAAATGAATTGGGAAGATGCTAAAAAGGCGTGTAGTGCTTCAGGAAAAGGTTGGCGTTTACCAACAAAAAGTGAACTAAATTTATTATATAAAAACAAAGAAAAAATTGAAGGTTTTGCGAATAACGATGGGAGCGTGAGCCCAGAGTATTTTAGTTCGACAGAGCTAGGCCCCAGCTACGTGTGGGTGCAGATATTCGATGATACGCATTATGGCAAGCAGGGCGCCGGCTATAAGTACTACGACCACCATGTTCGTGCCGTAAAGTCTTTGTAGAAACCAGTGTTTAAAACCTGTAATGGAATGTTCCCTATTGTCAAGGAGGACTTAGTTATTACGATTATTTACAAGCATGGGAAAACAATATTATGATATTGAAATCTTATTTATCTTACGTCTGTATATAATTTTTTATGAAGAAGGTCTATATGTTTTTTCTGTGTGCAGTTGTCCTAATTAATTGTGGGTATTCACAGTGGATAGACCCTTATAATTTTAAATTTTGTTGGAAAGTTGATAACCTAAAAGGTAAAGTAAAATCTTTTACCGAGTTTGGTTATAGCTTTGAAATGCTGTCAGGTGTTATACAAGCGACTGGAAGCAACGGAGAGGTTACTTTTAATTATGATTCTTTAGGAAATCGCATAAAATTTATAACTTATGATTCAAGTCATAATTGGTTTTCTATCAATACATACAAGTATAATGAAGATGGAAATCAAATAGAACAAATTTGGGAAATTAGGGATGGCCAACGAACTGTTATTGTAGATTTATATGAAATTAGAAATAATATAGTAAAAAGGACAAATTACTCAACTTCTGTTGGCAAAACACTCGTATCTTCTTTTATTTATAAATATGATACCAATGGAAAAATTATAGAGAAAACAGAATATATTAATGGTGATTTATCTTTAAAATACAATTATAAATATAATTCTAAGGGTAATCTGGTAGAAAAGTTAACCTTTTTAAACAACGGAGTTTTAGAGACAAAAGAATTTTATAAATATGACTTAAATGGCCATCCAATTGAAACGATTCAATACTTCAATGGAAAACTGAGATTGAGAGTAAATTATAAATATGATACCAAAGGCAATATAATCGAGGAAATTGATTATATCAAGACAAACGGTATATCGAGAATGCAAAAGACGTTGAACAAATACGATAAAAATGGTAATAAAATTGAAATTATTACATCCGGGGATACTAACCATCCATTAACTGATGCAAATGAAAAATTCAGACTAATTGAAAAAGATGAATATGACGAAAGAGGAAATTGGATTAAGAAAACTCATCTTTATAATGGTCGGGGTTATTGCAAGGAACGTAGATACGAATTCTATTGATAGTCTGTGGGGTTAAAGAATCTCTTATGTATTTTTCTTAATTATAGCAAGGTTTATGAGGTTGCCATTAAATGAAAATTCTGTTCAGTTAAAAATATGCTGTAGATTTATATTAAATTAATTACAACTATGAAAAAGTTACTACTACTACCTTTGTTACTTGTTACTTGTCTTTGTTTTGCCCAAAATGCCAAAAAGATAATTGGTAAGCCTATTAAAATTGGCAATCTTCTTGTTGCTCAAAATGATTTTCCTATAATGATGAGATGGTCAGATGCTAAAAGAGCCTGTGCTGATTTAGGAGATGGTTGGAGATTACCAACTAAATATGAATTGAATATTTTGTATCAAAACAAGGATAAAATTGGAGGTTTTAAAACTTATTACTATTGGAGTTCCACCGAAAATTATAATACTTTTGGAGCTTGGAAACAGAACTTTACTACAGGGAAACAGCGTAATATCAACAACGACAAACACGATGTACGGGCTGTGAGGAATTTTTAACTATTTAAAATGTCTGCTAAGCTTAATAAACTAAATATGAAAAAGCTACTTACAATTTTATTATTGATAGTATTAGTTAGTTGTGAAAGTACGTCAAAGCCACCCAGTAGTAACACTGACTTTAAAAATATCGTTGGTAAATCTGTCATGATAGGCAGAATAGAAGTTGCACAATATGATTTTCCTAGTTTTATGAATTGGGTAGATGCAACAAAAGCCTGTGCTGATTTAGGAGATGGTTGGAGATTACCAACAAAGGATGAATTGAAATATTTATATGTAAATAAAATTGCAATTGGTGAATTTACGAATAAAAGCTACTGGAGTTCTACGGTAGTAGACAACGAAACAGCGGTTGGTCAGTTTTTCATTCTTGATGGCGATTATTTCTTCCAAAGTAAGGCCGACGCAAACTTTGTTCGGGCAATTAGGACTTTTTAAAAATCAGCTTTTATAAGCCTGTGGTAAAATCTTTTTTATCTTACATATGTATATTATTCTTTATGAAAAAAGCCTATTTATTTTTTGTGTGCTCAGTTGCGCTATTTAATTATGGATATACTCAGTGGAATGATGATGGTAATTTTAAATGTTGGAATGAAGATTTACTTTATAAAGCTGGTAATTTAAAAAGTAAAGTAAAATCAATTACCGCCTTTGGTTATAACTTAGAAAAGCTGTCAGGTGGTGTGGAGCAAAAAAAGCTATTCGGAAAGGCAACGTATTGTTATGATTCTTTAGGCAATCGAACAAAGGAATTATATTACGAACCAAACGGGGACTTATCCGTTTATAATATACTCAAGTATAATGAAGATGGATATATAATTGAAAAAAGCACTTTTTCAGGTTATGCTTCCGGGGGAATTTCCGGGGGAATGCACGTTATTAGTAATAAATATGATGCTAAAAATAATTTAGTAGAATATAGCTTTAGTAGTGTTGTGAGTGGTTCTAAAACATACAATAATAGCTTTATTTATAAATATGATTCAAATGGTAATATAATTGAAAAAACAGAATCAAGTTATGCTGATGGCAAATTAGGTGGGAATCGCAATTACAATTATCGATATAATCTAAAGGGTAGTTTGGTAGAAACGTTAATTTTTTTGAACGGAGTTTTAGAGAAAAAAGAATTTTTTAAATATGACTTGAAGAGTCGTCCATTAGAATTGATTCAGTATGATACATATGGAAAGCCGTTACTTAGGTTCATTCATAAATATGATACAAAGGATAAATTAGTAGAGGAAATTGAGTATCAATATGGAGTCGTAAAGAGGAGAATATTTTTTAAATACGATAATAATAATAATATTATTAAAACTATTATTATTTATTATGGAATTAAATATCCTTTGAAAAATGTAGAATATAAATATGAATTCTATTGATTGTTTATGAGGGTTAAGATTGCAGTTCGTATTTTTATGAATTTAAGAAAGGGTTGTTATGTTGCCATAAAATGAAAAATCTGTTGAGTTAATAATATTCGGTAGATTTATCTTAAATTAATTACAACTATGAAAAAGGTACTACTACTCCCTTTGTTAATGATTGCTTGTTTTTGTTTTGCACAAGATCCCAAGGAGATAATTGGTAAGCCCGTCAAAATAGGTACTCTATTAGTAGCACAAAATGATTTTCCTAAACAGATGAATTGGGAAAATGCAAAGTTAGCCTGTGAAGCTTTAGGTAGAGGATGGAGATTGCCATCTAAAGATGAACTTAATATATTATATCAAAATAAGGATAAAATTGGAGGTTTTACATATCACGGCCGTTGGTGTTCGACAGAGAAGGATAATAGGTTCGCTTGGAGACAGGGCTTCCTCAAAGGTAATCAGTACATCGCCGTTAAGAGCGGCGGATCCTTTGTTCGGGCTGTGAGGGATTTTTAACTGTTTAGTTTTCTTGTTTTGAGAAGGATAATCAAGAGCAAATCTTTAAAGTTTAATCTCTAACGCCCTATTGAATAAGAGGCGTTTTGTCAAATAGTAGACCAGAAGAATCAGCGTTTAAAAGCCTGTAATGGTATGTTTCCTATTATCAAAGAGGATTTAATTATTACGATTATTTATAAGCAAGGGAAAAGAATATTGTTATATTTTCTTAATAGGATAATCCCTTGATATAAAATATACTAAAAATTTATATTTAATTTATTTATGAATTATGTTTCCACTTTTACTTATTCATAAAGTTAGTTACAATATTTTTTCATTATGTCATATGCATTCGTATTTCCAAGTTCTCTCGCTTTATTTAAATCTAAACATGCTCCATTCTTATCGTTTAACTTAAACTTGACGAACCCTCTATTAAAATATATTTGCGCATCGGTAGGATTAAGTTCAATCGCCTTAGTATAATCAAAAAGTGCGTCGTTATAATTTTCTAAATTAGCTTTTGCGAGTCCTCGGTTATAATAAGAATCAGCATCTTTTGGATCTATTTCTATGGCCTTATTATAATCGGCTATTGCGCCGGTAAAATTTTGTAAATTCGCTTTTGCAATTCCTCTGTTATTATAAGCTCCTATATCCTTTGGATTTAGTTCAATTGCTTTAGAATAATCCTCTATTGCACCAATAAAATCTTTTAAACTCTCTTTAGCTACACCTCTATTAAAATGAAGCCCAGCATTTTTCGGGTCTAGTTCAATTGCTTTAGTAAAATCTACTATTGCACTATTATAATTTAAATAAACAAATTTTCCTTCTGCATTATTCATTTTTGCTAATCCCCTGTTATAATAAGCCTCGTTATCATCTTGATTTAATTCAATTGCTTTATCATAATCCGCTATTGCACCACTATAATCTTTTATATCGCCCCTTGCGTTTCCTCTGTTAAAGTAAGCGTCAGCAAGATTTGAATTTAGTTCAATGGCTTTATTGTAATCAGCCATTGAACTATTGTAATCTTTTAAATTACGTCTAACAATTCCCCTATTAACATAGGCATTAGTATATGTTGGATTGATTTCAATGGCTTTAGTAAAGTCTCTCATTGCGCCATCGAAATCATTTAAATTCTTCTTAATGAGTCCTCTGTTATAGAAAGCATTTGCAAACTTTGAATTTAGTTCAATTGCAATTGTATAATCCGCTAATGCGCCATTGTAATCTTTTAAATCATCCTTAGTGACTCCTCTATTATAATAAGCATCTGCAAATTTTGGATTTAGTTCAATGGCTTTAGTATAATCACTTATTGCACTATTATAATCTTTTAAATCATACTTAGCGATTCCTCGTTTATAATAAGTATCTGCAAACATTGGATTTAGTTCAATTGCTATAGTATAATCAGCTATTGCCCCACTGTAATTTTCTAAAAAACCCTTAACGAGTCCTCTGTTATAATAAACCTTATAATCTTTTGGATTTAGTTCAATTGCTAAAGTAAAATCAGCTATTGCGCCATTATAATCTTTTATATCGCCTCTTGCGATTCCTCTGTTATAATAAATCTTATGATCTTTTGGATTTATTTCAATTGCTATAGTATAATCAGCTATTGCGCCATTGTATTCTTTTAAATCAGACTTAGCGACACCTCTATTTAAATAAGCCTTATAATTTTTTGGATTTAGTTCAATTGCTTTAGTATAATCAGCTATTGCGCCGCTGTAATCTTGCAAATTAAACTTATCGATTCCTCTGTTATAATAAGCATCTGTAAATTTTGGATTTAGCTCAATGGCTTTATTGTAATCCGCTATTGCGCTACGATATTCTTCTAAATCATCTTTAGCAAATCCCCTGTTATAATAAGCCTGAGCAAAGTTTGGATTTAGTTTAATGGCTATAGTATAATCAGAAATTGCACCACCATAATCCTTTATCTCATACTTAACGATTCCTCTGTTGTAGTAAGCATAAAAATACTTTGGATTTAGTTCAATGGCTTTAGTTAAATCAGATAATGCACCTTTGTAATCACCTTTTTCTGCTTTGGATGTTCCGTTTTTTAAATAGCTCTCCGCCGATTGTCCATTATTTTTTAATGAAGCTATCAATAAGACGCATATAATAAAAATCCTTTTCATAAAATTAATTACAATACTTTTTAATTAAATCATAGGCATCTGCTTCTCCAAGTTCACCTGCTTTTCTCCAATCTAAACAAGCACCATCCTTTTCTTTTAAATTAAATTTAGCGATTCCTCTGTAGTGATAAGCATCAGCAAATTTTGGATTTAGTTCAATGGCTTTTGTATAATCAGTGATTGCGCCTCTATAATCTTCTAGTTCACCCTTAGCGATTCCTCTATTAGCATAAGCATAAGCATCATTTAGATTTAGTTCAATGGCTTTAGTATAATCAGCGATTGCGCCTCTATAATCTTCTAGTTCACCCTTAGCGATTCCTCTGTTATAATAAGCATAAGCATCATTTGGATTTAGTTCAATGGCTTTATTGTAGTCAATTATTGCACCTCTATAATCTTCTAGTTTTCTCTTAGCGATTCCTCTGTTAAAATACGCAGCAGCATCTTTTGCATTTAGCTCAATGGCTTTAGTATGATCAGCGATTGCACCTCTATAATCTTCTAGTTTTCCCTTAGCGATTCCTCTGTTATTATAAGCATAAGCATCATTTGGATTTAGTTCAATGGCTTTATTGTAGTCAATTATTGCACCTCTATAATCTTCTAGTTTTCTCTTAGCGAATCCTCTGTTATAATAAGCATCAGCATACTTCGGATTTAGTTCAATGGCTTTAGTATAATCGGCGATTGCGCCTCTATAATCTTCTAATTCACCCTTAGCGATTCCTCTGTTATTATAAGCATAAGCATCATTTGGATTTAGTTCAATGGCTTTATTGTAGTCAATTATTGCATCTCTATAATCTTCTAGTTTTCTCTTAGCGAATCCTCTGTTATAATAAGCATCAGCATACTTAGGATTTAGTTCAATGGCTTTAGTATAATCGGTAATTGCGCCTCTATAATCTTCTAATTCACCCTTAGCGTTTCCTCTGTTATAATAAGCATCAGCATATTTTGGATTTAGTTCAATGGCTTTAGTATGATCAGCGATTGCACCTCTATAATCTTCTAGTTCACCATTAGCGGCTCCTCTGTTACAATAAGCATCAGCAAATTTTGGATTTAGTTCAATGGCTTTAGTAAAATCAGCGATTGCGCCTTTATAATCTTCTAGTTTTCTCTTAGCGTTTCCTCTGTTAAAATAAGCATTAATATATTTTGGATTTAGTTCAATGGCTATAGTATAATCAGCAATTGCGCCTATACAATCTTCTAGTTCATCCTTAGCGATTCCTCTGTTATAATAAGCATCAGCATATTTTGGATTTAGTTCAATGGCTTTAGTAAAATCAGATAATGCGCCATTGTAATCACCTTTTATTGCTTTAGATATTCCATTTTTTGAATAGCTCTCCGCCGATTGTCCATTACTCTTTAATGAAGCTATCAGTAATACAAATACAGTTAAAATCTTTATCATATATAAATATATTGCATATACTCTATTTTTTTATGCTATTCTTTGATAAGAATTTATGTTTTCTATTAAAAGGAGTTATTTGAAGAAACTATGAAACATTGATTGTGCTTGTTGAAAAAGCAAATCTCAAAAGCTCCCCTAGCATAAATAAAAAATCCCTATTATATTAATTAACAATATAATAGAGACTAATAGTTGCTGTAGGGGGAGAACAGGAACTTATTGATATTGGCTATCTTTTTAATTGATAATTAGATAATAAAACATTGATAATCAATATAAATATAATTTTACTATCATTTTAAATAGCAACGGAATTCAATTTTAGTGTCACCTATAGTGTCACCTAATCTGAATTTAATTCGTACCTTTCCAAAAAGGGAAGGAACTATGTCACGTAAACCACAAGTTAATTTTAGATTAAAGCCAGAAGGAAAAGATGGCTTTTCAAACATTGTTTTAGACTTTGCTTATCAGAAGCGTAGGTTAAGATATGAGTTTGGGCAATCAGTAAAGCCTAATGATTGGAATGAGAATAAACAAAGAGTTAAGAACAAGCTGGCAACAACCAACGATGGTAAGTTTGCTTTAAATGACATGCTTGACAATTTAGAGACTGCTTGTTTACGTGCCTATTCAGAAGCGTTAAAGGATGGTATTCCTGATCCTATTATTTTAAAACGAACCCTTGATTTACTTATAGACAAGAATCATAACAAGGCAAGTGATCCTAATAAGCCAACCTTATTTACGCTTGCTCAAAGATTTATTAATGGAGAAATCAAGTTTAAGGGTAAGGATAAGAGTAAAGAAACCTTAGATAATTATGCTGCTGTAGCAAAACACCTTATAGAATATCAAGATTATTCAAAGAGTAGGGTAGATTTTGATACCATAGATTTAGACTTCTTTTATTCCTATGTAAACTATTTAAAGAACATAAGGAATCTAAAAGTGAATACTGTAGCCAAAGATATTGCCATTATTAAAGTATTTATGGGAGAAGCTGTAGACTTAGAGTATACAGATAATATGAAGTTCAAGCATAAGAAGTTCTCTTATAATGAGGAAGATACAGAACACGTGTATTTGACCGAAGATGAACTCGCTAAATTGTATGCTTTAAAAGTTACCAATAAGAAACTGGATGAAGTACGAGACCTTTTTATATTTGGCGCATGGGTTGGATTAAGGTTTTCGGATTTTAGTAATATAAAACCTGAAAATATCATTCAAATAGATGGTGACTATTTTATAAAGACAATTACACAAAAAACTAAGGAGTTGGTTATAATACCATGTAATCCAGTTATTTTGGAAATTTTCGAAAAATATACCGACCGCCCTAATAAGCTTCCTAAAACAATAAGTAATCAAAAATTCAATGATTATATAAAGGACGTTTGCAAATTAGCTGAGTTTACTGAAGTAGGTAGGATTAGTGCAAGGCCAAAGCATATTTTAGCCGATTTAGTTTCAAGCCATACAGCACGCAGGTCATTTGCAACTAACTACTATTTGCAGGGATTCCCAACTATTGATTTAATGAAGATAACTGGACATAGAACCGAGCGCTCTTTCTTGAAATATATTAGGGTAAGTAAATTAGATACTGCTAAAAGATTGAGTGAGCATATTAAGGCGAATTGGAGCAAGAAATTATTGTCAGTAGGCGTGTAAATATCTATTTAATAGAAAATAGATATTTGAGATATAATGTATTTTGAAAAATCCATGAGAGCTAAATATGCCCTGCTTAATGATATTAAAATATAGGTTTATTCCAAATTAAAATCACATTAATGTTTAATCAAAGCCTCGTTATACTTTAGAATATCTATAAACTCACTTTATGTTATGTGCCAAAAATTGACCGTGAGATTCGGCTTTCATTAATCCATTATAAATATGTAGGGGTACTTCAAAATACTGGTAGATTGAATTATTCAAAAATTCAATCTCTAATGTTAAAATGTTTTTATTATATCCAATTGAAACAATATCTGAAGATATTACATGTTTTCTTTTCATTATTATATTGATTTATACTTTAATTTTTAGAATTTAATACTCTCCATAATTCAATAAGCTATTAATAAATTGAATCTTCTTCCTTTTATCAATACTTGCGACAGATTGAAACGAACTTTCGCACTCAAATTTCTAAAAAACAATTAGTTATTGAATTCATCAAGCTTATTGATCCTGATTATAGATTTTATCTAAATCTAAACTATAGTATTTTACAAAAAATGAGTATAAATACTCAAAATTATAAAAGTATTGTAGTTAGTTATGTTATTACAAATGAACCAATTCACTTTGTATTGGAATATTTGATACTTAAAGGTCGCATCTAAATAGACACAATAAAATAACCCCTGGATTTTTAAAAGTCGCGTATTTATACGCAATATTTTTTTATTATAAATTTATAATTTCATTCCTGAATAATATTATTAGCTCTACTTCTATTTATAATTTAAAAAAAGTTAAGCGAATTAGTATAATTCGATTCTTTAAAATTTATGAAAAGCTATCACCTTAAACCAATTATTATGAAAAAAATTATCGTCCTTATTTTTATTTGTTTTTTTTCATCATTGAACAGTGAAACCCAAGCGGCTTCAATTGAAAAGAAAAAAATAGAATTTCATTCCGATCTGAATAATGTTAAACAAATTGAAAATCCGATTAATTCTACTCCCTTTTTGAGCAAATTAAGTTACAAGACTGCCACTATTGATCAAGATGGGTCATGTACTGTAGTGATTTATGTTTACGGACCTTTAGGAGAGCCATTAGGAACCTTTGAAGGTACATCATGGATTAGCTGTGACTTAGCGCTTTCATACGCATTATCGAAAATGCTTGAAGTATTTCAGCTTGATTAGATTGTGTTAATTTAATTATATTTTTAAATCAGGTGATAGCTTTTTATTATTTTACATTATAAAATTTTATAAAATGAGAACAAAATTTAATTTATTTCAATTTATATTCTTACTTCTTTTGAGTATTTCAGTCTACTCACAAGATGGGAAAGCGGTTTATGAATATTCGATTACTGGTGTAAAAAGAAACAGTAATGGAGCAGCCGGTTTTACTGATGGTTTTTTATATTTTAATAATCTTGGATTCAACTATTACGAAATCAATCCACAAAAAGCCACTAGAAAATCCGAAATTAATAAACTCTCTGATAATCAGGCGTCAATTACCATATCAGTAAATGAAGATTACTTATTTGAACACTACTTTGACATCAAAACAAATACTTCTTACATAAAAGATAGGGTATTTATGAGCTATGTAAATTATAAAAGAGAAAACAGTACTCCTGTTTGGCAATTAGTAAATGAAAAAAAACAGATTGGTAAATATATTTGTCAAAAAGCAACTACTAATTTTAGTGGGCGAGGCTGGATTGTTTGGTTTGCCCCTGAGTTGCCATTTAGCTTTGGGCCATGGAAATTGCATGGATTACCTGGATTGATTATTGAAGCGACTGATGTTGAAAACAAATATTCATTTATACTAAAAACAATTCAAGTCCCAGAAAAATTCGTTTATTCGCCAATATATCTTCTGAAGAATGAGAATAAGATCAATAAATCCTTTACAGATTTTATTGATGAAAAGAAAAAGAAATATGAAAGCTTGAATTCAAAAGCTGCTGGAATTGGAGGAGATAAAATCTATAATTCAACTTTTAAAGTTGGCGAAACAAGAGATATTGAATTTTGATGAAATCAATTCTATTATTTTTATTATTATTTTCAAATCTGGTATACTCACAAAGAAGCATAAAGGGTATTGTGCTAAGTATTAATAATGAGCCTATCTCAAATGCATCTGTTTTTATTCAAAATAAGGATTCATTAATTATAAAGTATACAAAAACAGACTTCTTGGGAAATTTTAATATTCAAATGTCTGATTTTAGAAATGAAGATTTTTTAAGGATAACGCATATTGCTTATAAAGAGTTTTTAAATAAAATAGAATTTTTATCTGACACACTTCTTTTTATAAAATTATTAAAAGATAGCGCTCTCTTAAATGAAGTTGTGGTAAGTACAAAAATTCCTCCTGTTAGATTCTTTGGGGATACAACTAAGTATAACTTACCGTCGTTTATTAATGGAAGTGAAGTCAAGCTTGAGGATGTTTTAAAAAAGTTGCCCGGAATAGTTGTTGATGATAATGGGAAGCTTACTTTGAATGGAAAACAAATAGATAAAGTATTGGTTGAAGGACAGAATTTTTTCTCAAAAGATTATACGCTAATTACCAAAACATTGTCTGCTGATCTAATAGCCAGCATAGAAGCAATAGAAAATTTCAACGAAGAACTTTTTTTTAGTGATGTTAAAAAAGGCGATGAAACTGTATTAAATGTTGAAATAAAAAAGAATATCAAACTTAAATTGTTTGGTGAATTAGCGGAATCAGTTGGTATAAATAAGGATTGGCAACTTGCAGGTAGTGTATTTTCAATAACCGGAAATAATCAGATTGGATTAATAAATAATTACAATAATTACGGAGAAGATATTAAACCTAACGTAAGTGAACAAATACTTATTAAGGATAAGTTGAAAAGTCCACAGAACTTACTATTCAATAATAGAGAAATTCCCATTGCGAATTTCACACCACTTTCAACAAATTTGATGAGTAATCGAAATTTATCATCGAATGTTGGTGTAAGTTCTATTCAATTTAATACTAAGGTTTCTAAATCTATTCATCTGAAATCTTTATTGACGTATAAAAAAAATAATTTAGAAAAGCAGGAAATTATCTCTTCAAAGCTTATTAATTCAGGTTCTTTATTATTTGTTGATAATGGTAAACAGTCCACTGACTATAATACAATCACTAGCGAGAATAACCTTGAATATTTAATAAATAAGAAAAATAAAATAAAAATTGAAGCTAATATAAGTAGTTCTGATTTTTTATCTCACAATTTTATCAATAGTAAATTTTCCGAAATCGATTTCAATTCATTTTATGCCAGCAAGAATGACAATAAACCCTATTACCTTAAAGGAACATATCTTCGAAAAATTGGTACCACAAGTTTACTTGAGTTAGATGTATACAAAATGCAGAATCGAAATGATTTTTCCATTAAGTCTTTTACAAATAGATATAACGGATTATTGGGAATTGACTCGTCAGTATCTGAAATCAATCAATTTTTGAAAATCATGGATCAGCAAAATGGCTTAAATATTAATTTATATAAAAAAGCATTTAACCATAAACTCCTTTTTTCTAGTAGCCTTATTAAAAGTAAAAATAGTTTAGAAAGCTATTTTGATTATAAATTAAATTCAAACACTTTCCTTCTTGCTAATCCATTATTTACTAACAATGTAAATTTGGAATCTAATATGTTATTGTTTTCTGTTAAAGATGATTGGAGCAAAAAGAATTATTTCACTTCACTTCAATTAACATGGCAAACTGTAAATACAAACATTTATAGAACAAATTCTGGTATGTTAAATTCATTTTCTTACAGCGGTATTCTTCCATATTTTATTTTTGGATACAAATTGAATAGTTTTAATAAAATTGGATTTATTTATTCTTCTTATAACCAAATAAATGACCTAGTAGCATTTGCTCCTGGATATATTCAGCAAAATAATAATTATTTTAATAATGGAAATGTTATGAATGGAACAGTTAAGAGTAAAGAATTCGTTATTAGCCATACCTACAATGATTTTTTCAATAATGGCTGGAAAACTGTTGCTGGGATTAGTTTTTCCCAAAAGCTAAATCCTGTATTTAATCAATCACAATTTACATATGCTTCAATAACCCGATCTAAGATAAATACTCTTCTGCCACAGAAAGCTTTCGGAGTTAATTTCTCACTTGATAAATTCCTTCCTTTTTTAAAAAGTACTTTATCAATAAATTCTAATTTACAGAAAATCATAAACTTTGACAATCTTTCTATACCCAATTTTAAGCAAAATGATGTTGCCCAATTTACGATTAAATCTTCTCTTAAAAGTGGTCATAAGAAGAGGCTGAATTATTATACATCGCTTGAGCTAATATCTTCGAGGATAAATATTTTGCAAACTAATAATCTGTTATTTGCTTCAAATAAGATTAATAACCTGATTTTTACTAACACTTTTTTTATTAAAATATCTGATAAATTATATGGAGATGCAAGTTATGAATTTGCAAACTTTAAGTTTGGTGAATCGAAATATAATACGAATTATTGTAATTTGCATTTCTTTTATAAGCCTGTAAAATCTCCTTTCACGTTTCATTTATTTGGAAGAAATCTTTTTAATAATTCATCTCAGATTTCAAATAATTTAGTGGCACCTTTCGTAGTAAACAACACTACACCTCTTTTATCAAGGACTTTGATTCTTTCAGGTAATTTAAAATTTTAATACATCTTGTTGGCTGTATGATTAATTGGCAAACATATTTGGGAGTTTAGAAGAATTTGCTTGGAATGTCAGTTTATTTGTTGATAATCAACTATAAGTAATGAGGAGCACAATTTTATTGAGCAAGCTAACATTATCAGTATTCATAATCCTTAGATTTCGATTTTATATCTCGAACTCGATATAAATTAAAGGTATTGAATATAAATTGTTTGCGAACAATTGTCAGTCCTTTTTCTTTTCTAAAATATTTATTCATCGGATACTACGTGAAGAGGAGAATTAATCATTATTTGAAATTGATTTGAATAATTAAGTATTAATCCTGAATATGGTTATTAGTATTAGTGCTAATTTCATATTATATATAGAATTAAATTTCAGTTATGGACACAACAAGCGAATATACATTCCCGATATTTATAAGTTCCACAGAAACTAATTTAAAAGATTTAAGAGCTGAGTTGGCTAGTTTTTTATTTGAAATGGGATATAGGCCAATATTAAGTTCTGCAGCTGGGTTTCCTGATTCGTCCCCTAACTTAGAGCCTTGGGAGTCATGTATACCTGTTTTGAACCATTCTATTGTTATGATATTAATTGTGGATGGAAAATATGGTGCGGCAGTGCCTTGGCCAAACTATGAAAGTGTTATGAAAGGCTGTGAAGTATCACCAACCCATGGTGAATTTTTATTTTCGCATTCAAACTTAAAGAGAATGTTCGTTTTTATCAGAAAAGAATTATTGACACTTTATGAAGTTTATATAAAATCAATTTATAAGAATGGGAAAGAGAAAACGAAGATTGCGCTAAAAAAAATACTTCCACAAAATGTTGATTATGAAACTTTAGAATTTATTGAAGAAATTAAAAATAACAAACCAATTTCTTGGATTACTCCATTTGATGATGTAACTGATATCAAGAAAGAAGTAAAGAAAAAGCTTCTTAATCAACTTTCTGAAATATTCTTATTAAAAGACTATTATATAGAAAATTTAATAAAGACTTTTGATAAAGCCATGAGTACAACAAATAAAGAGGAGCAAATGAATATTTTAAAACGTATGAATGCAACAAAGCATTTAATTGAATTGGTAGATAATATTAAACAATATGAAATTGAAATTGAGGTTTTGAATAAAAAAAATTCAGTACTAAAGGATGGAAAAATAGAAGAAAGAAAAGAAAGTGAGAAAAAGATAAAAGTATTAACTGATAAGATTTCAAAATTAGAATCAGAAAGTTTAATAAGTACAAATGATAATGTATATATCAAAAATGGTAAAATACAAATTGGTAATCCAAATTTTATAGATCAAACATCATTAAATAAATATGGTATAGCATTTACACATTCTGGTTCGATAATTGCTACTGCAGGGAGATTAAATACACTTTCAAGTTATGATACTCCTAGTAGTTTATTTTATACAAATACAATTAATTGTGCAAGTTGTCATAAAACTCAAATACCTTCTTTGAATACTTCTTTTCATATTAATGGAATAAGTGGCTTTAATAATTGTCCGGTTTGTGGGAAATATTATTGTTCTTCATGTTGGCCCAAAGGAATTGACCTAATTTCAGGTGTTCAAGGTGGGAAATGTCCCACTTGTATAAAGAAGGCCTAATCCTTCTTTCCAAACAAGATTCATTATCGAAAATGATACTGTATATTTCTATTCTTTTTGCTGATTTTTTTGTATTTTTTTTAAAGCTATGTTACACAATTGATAGATATTATCTTTTGTTCTCTATAAGTATTATTTACGCATTTAGTAATGAGATCATTCAGACCTTGTATAACCCGTTTCTAATCGCATATTTTACAATTCCTATTGAATTTCTAACATCAAGGTCATTTTTGATTTTTATTCTTATACCATCAATAGTTTTTTTGCTCAAATACATTTCTTTAGCAATCTCATCAGAATTTAATTCTTCACATAGAAAATTAATTATCTTAATTTCTTTATCATTAAATGAAACTAACTTTTTATAATGGTTTGTAGATCTTTTTGTTTCTATTAGATTAATTATACTGCTTTCTACTCTTTTACAATAGTAGTCATCTCCATTCATTACTGTATTAATTGCTTTTATAATTTCTTCTCTATCAGCACTTTTTAAAATATAACCATTTGCACCCGCATCCATCATTTCCATAATAGAGCTTTTTTCATCATTCATTGTCAATCCTATAACTTTAATATCATCGAAATGTGTGGCTATAAACCTTGTTGCCTCTATGCCATTTAGTATAGGCATATTAATATCGACTAATACAATGTCGGGTTTTATATTTTTTAATACTTTTAGTAGTTCGCTGCCATCTTCAACTTCAGCAATTATCTCAAAATTCGGGTATAAATTTAACATTGTTCTAAGTCCATCTCTAAATATTGGGTGGTCTTCTGCAATAATTATTTTAATGCTCATTTCTTGATCGGAATTTTAATTTGATAGTTTACACCTTTATTAATTTCGGTATCAATTTCGATAGTTCCATTTAATATTTCAACTCTATTCGTGATATTTGCTAATCCATTTCCTTTTTTGTTTTTATTATTTAAATCAAACCCAATTCCATTATCCAGAGTGTCAATGTAAATAAATTGTTTTGTAATTTTAAAATGGATAGAAATAAATCCTGCACCCGCATGTTTTATTGTATTGATTATGATCTCTTTCAATATCCAGTAAATTTGAACTTTATTTCTATTTTCTAAATGAGTATCTAAGTATACCTCACTTAGGTTCGTCTTTACAGTTAAATTTATTCTTTCACAATTTTCATGTATTAAGTATAATAATGCATCATTCAAACTATTGTTGTTTAATGCACTTGGATATAGATTATTTGTTATTCTGTGAAGTATGTCAAGTCCATTACTAATTGATGATATCGATTTTAATATTATTTCCTGATTAATTTTTGAAGAGTTTACAGTTGATAAATACATTTTGGTTGAACACAGCAAAGCTCCAAATTCGTCATGTAAATCTTTTGATATCCTTTGTCTTTCTTCTTCTCTACTATTATATTCAGCTGTCATTTTTTCAATAAATAGAATTCTATTCTTTTTGAAAAGGAATATTAATATCGTAGTAAATGCAATAAAAAATACCAATACAATAATTAGTATAATTATAAATGTGAAATAAGTTTCATTGGTTTTTTCAAGCATATTAATGCGTATATAAAAAATGTATATAATATAAAATTTATTAATGGGATTAGAATTGAAATAGCTGTATTTAAATCCCTAGAAGTTAAATTTGTTAAATAAATAACTTCATAAATGATCCTGAATAGCGAATTCAAACAAAATCCTATTACGATTATGAAAATTGGTTCATTTTTAATATCAAAATTGTTAATCTCAATTCTTTTTTTAATTGTTGAAAATGATAAAAATATAATTAAAGCATGTGATGTAATTCTGCAAATAGAATTTGTTGTCACAATTTCGTTCAATATTATATTATCAAATAGCCAAATTATCGAATATGTGACTATAATTAGAATATTTACTATTTTTTTATATCTTAAAATTCTACATAAAAACAGAGAAATTAAAATAGTAGATAACACGATGTATAAATTGTAATTAATGATAGTTGTTTTTATCATCTTATTAGTAGCGAGAGTATGCCCAATCAAATCTGTTAAATAACTATATATAATATAGATTTTAAAAAATAGATAATCCTTGTATTGATATTTCCATTTTAACAATACAAGGATTAATGTGACAATTTCAATTTGAGATATTATAAATGAAGAAATTACATTCATTATTAAATTAAACACGATTTTGAATCACTTTGGCAAGTAGGTGGACATCTTAGCCCTTCGTCTATAGTATATTCTGTATCCTCAACTAAATTGTCATCACTTTGTATTAAAATTTCATTACCCTCTGGATCTACGCCTACGAATATGCCAGTAATTTCTAGCTTCTCGTTCATGCCATAATACATTCTAATTTGACAACAATTTGGGTTGTTCAGTAGGCATTTAAATGCTTCAATACCATAAGTGATGGTATTTGACAAGATATTACTTTCTAAATACTCTTGTTTCAATACCAATGATTTGTTTTCAAGGTAGGTTTTAACCATGAATTTCGCATCAGCAACAGGTAAAAGATTTTCCATAAATAAATTTTTTATCAATATTACTAATGGAAATAAACTAAAAATCAGTATAAATACTGATTTTTAGTTTATTTGACTGAGTATTTTTCATTAAGTAATGCAAACTTTTCTTTCTCTGTTTTAAGAAGCTCTTCGTACAATCTCTTGTTTTCCTCAACTGCTTCTATATATTTTTCCAGTGGATTAAATGTACATTGATAGTTAAATGCACTTGTATCATGGAATGTATTGATAAAATTATTCGCTGCATCTTCAGTCATTCTTTCAATAATATCTTTAGAAACATTCATTGCTTTAGCGATATCTATTAAAAACTTTTGATCAACGATTTCTTTTTGCTCCAATTGACTTATTGACTGCTGTGACATATCTAGTCTTGTTGCAAGTGTTTCTTGCTTCATACCTATAATTTCACGAATTTTTTTGATGTTTTTGCCATGATGGATGTTTTGCATAATCTAGTTTGTATTTAACAAGTAATTAAATGTAAAGTACAAGAATGACTTGTGAAAATTACAAATAATTTTAATTTCTCTAAAACTTGATATTTCAACATGAAATCAACTAAGAAAATTGCAAAGTCACCAGATTTAAGAGAATTGTATCATCAGAAAGAAGTGTTAGCTATTCTTAAGCTTTGGTTGTTTTATTCTAGTCAATCAATAGAAAAACACGATATAGAAAAATTCAAGTTATTCCATCAACAACTCTCCAATTTTATCAAAAAAAACTGGTAAATTGGAAATATATTTCCCTTTTAATGATAAGTTAAACAGTCTAATCTAAAATTTCATTAAATTGGAAATATATTTCTAATAATGTTATAGTTATTAAAATATATCATTAATTTTGATAAAATTAGAAATATATTTCCAATGAATAACCAACAAATTGGCAAAATTATACAAGAAAGAAGGGATTATTTGAATCTAACTCAAAAAGATGTGGCGGAAATGGCAGGAATTACTATCAAGTCTATTTCTGAAATTGAGTTAGGTGTAAGGAATCCCTCTATAAACACATTAAACAGAATTTTGGATGTGGTGGGGCTAGAATTGTCGGTTCAAATTAAATCAATGATCTAATGAAAGCAGGTGTGTTCAATAATGGCATTTTAGCAGGCATATTGGAAAAGCGATTAGATGGCAGCTATGTATTTGAATATGATGAAGGGTATTTGCAAAATGATAAAAACCCACCCATTAGCTTAACCTTACCGAAGAGCATTAAAAGGCATGAATCTGAAAAGTTGTTCGCTTTTTTCTTTGGTTTATTGTCTGAGGGGGTAAATAAAACCATTCAATGCAGGTTATTGAAAATTGATGAAAATAATCATTTTGGCAGATTATTGTTAACGGCACAGGAAGACAATATTGGTTCCATTACAGTAAAACCTTTATAAGATGAAATGTTTAGGATGCTATAAAAAAATAGAGAAGAATGAATATTGCCTATCATGTAGAAAAAAACTATTTGATGGAAAGCGGGTACCTACTGTATTAGATTTTGATAAGCCTAAGGCAGAGAATATGAAAATGTACAACGAGCACTCAAAAAGAATGTCAATTTCTGGAGTGCAGTTAAAATATTCACTAAGACTAAATGGCAATAAACTTGAATTATGTGAAACTAATGGTCAATATATAATTAAGCCAATACCAACAGCAGACCATTTAGAAATGATGGAAGATGCGCCAGAGAATGAGCATTTGACCATGCAAATTGCATCACAAATTTTTAATATCAAGACTGCGCATAATGCTTTAATCTACTTCAAAGACGGCACACCTGCCTATATCACGAAAAGATTTGATGTAAAAGGAGATGGGACTAAATACGTACAAGAAGATTTTGCTCAAATTACAAATAGAACCAAAGAAACCCATGGCGAATCATACAAATATGATGGTAGTTATCTTGAAATAGGTAAGCTTATAAAAAAATATGTGCCAGCATCCATGATAGCCATTGAAAACTTCTTTAAGATAATTGTATTTAATTATATTTTTTCAAACGGAGATGCGCACTTAAAAAACTTCTCATTAATCAGAAACGATTTTGGTGAAATGGAATTATCCCCTACTTATGATCTAATGAGTACAATTATTCACACACCAAATGAGAGTGATACAGCGTTAGAGTTGTTTGATAAAGACTCTGACTTAGCGTATTATGCCACGTATGGACATTATGGTCGAATCGAGTTTATTGAATTTGCAAAGCTACTTGGTATAGTTGAAGTAAGGTATATGAGGATAATAAATGAGTTTATTGAAAATGAAACAGAAGTCAATGTTTTTATACAAAACAGTTCATTGTCTAATAAGGCCTTAGACTCCTTGATTTCTAACTTAAAATCAAGGATAAAAAGGTTTTCTGAAATTCAAATCTGAGGATAACATTTTTAAATTTACAAATACATTAGTATTAATAATTGCTTAATGTGTAATACATAAATATAAATTAATCTAGAAGTATATAAAGTAATTTATACTTGTCGTTAATTTTTTGTGAAATTCTGTTATAATTGATAATAAGTATAAACACTGAATTTTTTAAATTTAGTATTTATACTAACACTTCAACTATTATTCAATTATAAATTTACATGATACTAGTATTGTTTTAATCCATAATTTATCATTAATTAATAATGGACATTGGTAGTATGTATTACTACTTCGAGTAGCATTACAGTCGAGAAGAATACAAATCTGGAGCCTTTCAGAAAAGAAAGTAAATAAATCCGCTTAATATTTTCCTCAAGGCGATAAATCGGGGATCTAATTTTAATTAAAAAATATATGAAAACGTTATCATTTAATGAAATGGAATTAATTGAAGGTGGAATATTCTGGGGTACTGCTCCAGTGGTTGATTGTGATGTATATAGAGCAGGAATCGGAGACAGTTGCCTAGTGTGTAACCAGACTTATTATTTCTGGATACCTGCTGGCAGTCCAACTAATTGTCGTTGGGTTCGTGCCGAATTTGCTTATGATTAATTTTCTCAATTATATTCCCTTTCAAGTATTTCCTTGGAAGGGAATTTTTATAAAAAATAATATGTCTAAAAAAATACTAAGCTTGTTTTTATTTGTATTAATAAGCATAATTAGTAGTGGTCAGAATATAAATATTTCTGGAGTTATTTTAAATAAAAATGACAAAAAACCCATTCCATATGTATCAATATATTCTATTAAATCTAATATATTTTACGATGCGGATCTTTATGGAAATTATGAAATAAGCATTCCATTTAATGATACGATTATTTTTTCAAGTATTGGATATGAAAACTTAATATTAAGTAATTTTATTTTACATGATTCTATTTATTTAAACGAAAAAATACATCAACTTAAAGACGTTATTGTAGCAAAATCTATTCCAATAGAAGTTGGAATTCTTAACAATAAAGTTACAAGATCATTTATTGGCGAGTCATTAAATGATAGTTATGAAGCAGTAACTTTAATAAATGTACCAGAAGCAATTGGACAATTTAAAATCTCAAAAATTAAATTTAAGCAAAAGAGTTATTCATCTGATATGATTTTAAAGCTTCACGTTTATGAAACAAAAGCCAATAATTTGCCAGGTGATGAACTATTAAATAATCAAGTTATTATTTCGAGTAAAGACAATAAAAATGGAATTATTGAAATCGATATAAAGAATCAAAATATTATTTTAGCGAATTCTTCATTTTTTGTAGGTGTACAATTTATTACAAAGAATAAAATATCAATGACTAGTTCAAGGCGTAATGATATAGGTTTAGGAGAAACTAATCGATTAAGTGAAAAATTAACATATAGAAGGTCTAGGGCGTTGAATTATACTTGGTATGTGGATTATGAAACTGGAATTTATATTCCTGGGATTAAGGGTAAAACTAAAGATATAACACCAATGCCTTTAAGGGGGAATCCAGTTAATATGTTGGCTTCAGCAATAATAGAAATTTTATAATATTTTCCAAAAACTATGAATAGCAATATTTTAGAAAAAAATACTTTTTTTGTTTTATTTAGCTACCTGGTTTTTTGGTCTATTTTAGACTTTATTTTGCCTAGTTGCTTATCAAATGAGTATAAACAAATTAATTTTTCTGATATTTTAATAGTACATAAATACAAAATAGATATTTTAAATGATAAATATTTTTGGTTGACTCCTATTGGAGTATTTATCAAGACATTTGTTCAAATAATTTGTACTGCCTGTCTTTTCTTCATTGGCATCAAAATATATAAATTTAATTTACATTTTGGTTCATTACTAATAATTGTAATACTTGCTCATTCTATATTTATGCTTCAATTTATATTTGAATTTATTTATTTAAGATTAAATTGGGATTATCTAAAAGATTTGAAAAAAGAAAATTTTTCTCTTTTTTCAATTTCTTATTTCTTTTATATTTTTAAAATTAAATTTAATCATTATTTTATTTATTGTTTTCAAATACTTAATATTTTTGAATTAGCATTTTGGTTTATTCTTTGTATACTTTTTTCAAAATTTCTTTCAATTAGTAAATTGGTTTCCTTTTATTTCGTTGTTTGTTGTTACATATTCCCATTAATTTTATGGATTTCAATTGTTACACTTATGTCAATCATTATATAGATGAATTCTAAATTCAAGATAACATTTCTTATATTCTTTTGCCTTTTTGGTATTATATTGTATTTTATTATTTTCAGTTTTAAAATTAAAAATGAAAATACAATAGTCAAACTGCCTTTTATATCATTTACAGATCTAAAAAATAAATCATTTCAAAATTTCGATTTTATAAAAAATAACAAAAGAATTATATTTAATTATTTCAGTCCAAATTGTGATCACTGCCAAAATATGGCAGGTGAATTTATCAAAGATTCAATAAAGTTAAAAAATGTTCAAATTTTAATGATCACAACTGCTGATACTGCAAGTACTGCGAAATTTAATAATGATTATAAATTGTCTTTACTATCCAATATTAAAGTATTAAGAGATACTAATTACCAATTTCAAAAATTATTTAGTACAGGCATTGTGCCATCCTTTTTCATATTTGAGAATAAAGTACTAGTTAAAAAGATTATTGGTGAAACTAATATCGAGAATCTAACTAACTAATGACTAAAGACAAGTTTCAAAGTTCATTTGTACTTCAGCAAGATCAATCTGATTGTGGTGTTGCTTGTTTACTCAGTGTAATAAAATATTATGGGGGTTATGCTTCATTAGAGGATATTAGAAGGTTGTCAGGCACCAATGTGACAGGTACAACTTTACTGGGGTTGTACCAAGCGGCCACCTCTTTTGGTTTTAATGCAGTGGGTTGTGAAGCTAATATAGTTGACCTGATTAAACAACCTAGTCCTGTTATTCTACATGTATTAATTGAAGAAAAATTAGAGCATTATTTAGTTTGTTATGGTACAAAATACAATAATAATAAAGAATTAATTTTTATAATTGGAGATCCTTCCAGGGGTATCATATATCTTAACGAATTTCAAATTGCTTCTACTTGGAAGTCAAAGATTTGTTTAATATTAGAACCTAATAAAGATTTTGAGTTAACTAGTAATATTAAGTTAAAAAAACGTCTATGGATTAAAGAATTAATTAAAGTTGATTATCCTCTTTTAGGTACTGCTGTTATAATTGGAATTGCAATTGCGATACTAGGTATTCTTATGTCTCTTTTCTCGCAAAGACTTATTGATGATATTTTACCAAAAAAAAACTATCTAAAGTTAAATTTAGGAATTGGTTTGATGTTTATCCTTCTAGTTATTAAAGAATGTCTTTCAGTGTTGAGGCAATACTTTTTAATCAGCCAATCTAAGCAGTTTAATAATAGAATAATTACTAACTTTTATTCAAAACTACTTAACCTTCCAACCCCTTTTTTTGATACTCGTAAAATAGGTGAGCTAACAGCTCGTTTAACTGACACCTCTAGAATACAAAAGGTTATTAGTCAATTAGCAGGAAATGTTGTTATTGATACTTTAGTTAGTATAGTAATATTTATAGTCTTGTTTTCCTACTCTTTGAAAATCGCAATAGCATCTTTATTTATACTCCCAATTTACTTTATAATAATATATAGATTCAATAAAAAAATAATTGATAGTCAACATAATATAATGAGCAGTTATGCAATAACTGAATCGAATTACATATCCACACTTCAAGGCATAGAACTAATTAAAAATTACAATAAACAAGATTTGTTTTCATCAACAAATAATAAAATCTACGGTAAATACCAAGAAGCTATTTTATCATTTGGAAAAATCCAAATGAAACTTAGTTTTATAGCTAATAGCTTTGGTGTAATTTTCCTGCTTGGTGTTTTATTATTTAGTAGTCATCAAGTACTAGCCAATCATCTTAAAATTGGAGAATTAATGGCAATTCTTGGGTTATGTTCTACGCTAATTCCAAGTATATCAAATTTAGCTTTAATATCTATTCCAATTAACGAGGCAAAAATAGCTTTTGACAGGATGTTTGAGTTTACAGGATTATCTCCAGAATTAGATAAAAACAGTATTGAATTGACTGAATTTAATACAATTAGACTAGAAAATATCTTATTTAGATTTGCTGGTAGATCTCCATTATTAAATAACATTTCAATTGATGTTAAAAAGGGACAAATTGTTGCAATTATGGGAGAAAATGGATGTGGTAAGAGCACATTAACTCAAATTATATCAAAAAATTATACATTTGAAAGTGGAGAAATAATAATAAATGGTAATTGTCAATTACAGAATATTAGTTTTGAATCTTGGAGATCAATTATTGGTATTGTACCTCAGTTTCCCTATATCTTTAATGGTTCAATATTGGAAAATATAGCTTTTGAAGATGCAATTCAAGTTCCTGATGAAGTTTTAAATTTTTTAAATGAATATGGGTTTAATTCTTTTATTAATTCTTTGCCACAATCATATAGAACAATTGTTGGAGAAGAGGGTATCAATTTATCTGGTGGCCAAAAACAGATTATCGCACTAGCTAGAGCATTATATCATAATCCACAATTGCTTATTTTAGATGAATCTACAGCTGCCATGGATAGAATTTCTGAACAATTTGTATTAAATCTATTATCCAAAATTAAACCCAATATAGGAATTATTTTTATAACTCATCGACTTCACATTCTTAAAAACAATTGTGATAATATTTATATTATTGAAAATGGTACAATTTCTAATAGCGGTACACATGAAATACTAATAAATCAAAAAAATCTATATAGTAATTACTTTAAAGATTTATTAAATCAATAATATAGAAATATATGAACAGAAAAACATTCTCAGATTTAGGAATTTTTTTTACTTCAGGAAGTGGTTGTATTACATGCAGAGATATTTCTTGTCACAATATTGTAACATTAAAGGATTCTGATGTAGAATATCATGTTCAAATTTCTACTTATTCAGATGGAAGTGAATTTAGGATTCATGTTACTTCGAATGCGAATACAGAAATAGCAGATGACTTTTGTCTAGATTTTCTCAATGAGCATGAGGCTGTTCAATATGTTTGTGAAACGTTCAATTAGTTTAAATGTTTTTAATATAATTATTAATTGGCAACACCAAATGAGTTTTTTTGTTAAAAATATAGCATTAAAGTTGATTACTTTCTGATGGATGGATGTAGCTTTTTACGGCTGTTTATTTCAAAAAAATAATATTTAAAAATGAAATTATATCTTGAAAGGGTAGAATATTTATTAGGATTTGCTAAGGAAGTAATGAAGACTAGGTATTCACATAATGAAATATTTTCCTCAGATTCAGTTAAAGCAGAACAATTTTCACAATTGAGATCATCGTCATTATCATTTATAAAAGGAGTATATAATGAAAAACACCCATTTTATATTGATTTAGACAAAAAAGTCCACATAGGTCACGTATATGAAGTAGAGATTGCAATAGGAATTTTATCGTCTATTAAGTTGGAAATAGCAAAAGGATGGATTGTATCATTGAAGGGGCTGGTTTCTTCAAAAATTTTCACAGATTTCATAGAAATGGCTGAACATCTATTGGAAGAGGGTTATAAAGATCCAGCAGCAGTCATTATTGGTGGAGTATTGGAGGAACACTTAAGACAACTATGTATAGTCAATGATATTGAAACAGTAGACTTTAAAGGTAAACCTAAAAAGGCTGATTCATTGAATACTGAACTAACATCCGCATCAATCTATAACAGATTGGATCAAAAAAATGTAACCTCATGGTTAGATTTAAGAAATAAAGCTGCTCATGGAAAATATAGTGAGTATAACAAAGAGCAAGTTGTAAATATGTTGACAGCAATAACTGAATTTATGACAAGAAATTCAATTAGATGATTCAGTCTTTTAAATAATTATTATAAATGATGAATTAAAAGAGTACTTAAATATTATTTATTTTATTATGAATGAGAACGAAAAAGAATTTTTGAAATTCTATATAGAGCAATCTTGGGAAGAAATGAGGCATATTGAAAATCTAAGGGAGCGAATTACAATATTAGTTATTACTGTAGCTTCAGCTATTAGTGGGTTCATCATACAACAAAAATTTACCATTGAAACTAAACCATTTGTTTTGTTTATAATAATGTTGGGGGTATTTGGTCTTTTAATGACTTTAAAGCTTTTTCAAATACATCAAATGGCGCAAAATAGACTTGATAAGTGGTATTTGTATTTAGAAAGTCAATGCGGAAATGACCCGCAAATTTTAAAATTAAGAAGGCAAGCCGATTTAGAAAATAAGAAAAAATTCATTTATATTGCTAGAATTCCTCACAATTATTTTTGGAGTGCAATTCATGTTTTCATTGTAGCTGCAGGTATTTTCTTGTTTTCAATGTATCAAAAGTCGTTAAACAAAGCACCTGAATCTAAAAACCCCAAAGAATACACTAAGAAAGATCCTATCTTAAAAGAAAACCACATAGATTCAATAAAAATATACTCCATTAACCATGGCAAATAGAACAGGTAATTACACAGCTTTTTATGTTAGCGAACCCTTTAATCAATCAAATCTTAGAGCAAATGCAACAAGAGATTTTGTAACTTATCGCCAACTAAAAGCATGGAAAGGACTTGATTCATCTTTCCCATTTGTAGACTCACATAATAAAAATTTCAATGTTAGAGATACTAGTGATTGGGAAACAACTTTAAAACCAAGACTTCGAGAAAGACTTAACAGTTCAAAAAACATTATTTTAGTATTAAGTTCAATCACTTCTAATTCAAGAGCCTTAAGAGAAGAGATTGAATGGGGAATAAATACTTGTGAACTTCCTATTATTGTAATATATCCTGAATACAAAGAAAAAAGCGAGATAATTGATTGCGATAAAAAAGAAATTAATAATCAAATAAAAGCCTTATGGAACAAATTGCCAGTATTCAGAGATTCTATGATCAAAGTTCCCACAATTCATTTACCAAACAATAAAGCTTTAATTGAGAAGGCATTAAATGAACCTGATTTCAGTGTAGTAACAAAAGGTAAATCAGGTATATTCTTTTACACTTGCTAAAAATATTTAGAATCAACCTGGTCCAATTATAAATCTTTTTGTGAGAGGAGCACCTACATTCAAAATGTACTCTTTTAGTCTAAATCAGTCAAAAGTTCACATTTCTGATACTGATTATTAATAGGGTAGTATATTTAAGTTTTATTCATAATATTAAGGTCTTGAATTATTGACAATGCAAATGTTAATCCAATTTAAACTAAACATAAGCTCTACACTCTTCTACGTTTAGTTAAAATTTAGAACAGTGTAGAGCTTTTACCTGAAGTCTTTCAGGTATATACTTGTCCCATAATATTTTATCTGCCCTACTTCTTTCCCCAGTAATATTTTTTGCCAGTGATTCCAGACCTTTTTTTGAATTCAGGGCATTTGCATAGTCTTCAATATAATTAGCAAAGAATAACACATAATCCCTTTTATCGTTATGTGTTAATGTGTTTACGGAATATAAACTATGTATAGCAAAGTCAACAATTTTCCTTGGAAATCTTGGGGGTAATGTAATTTTAAACTTCTTTTCTAAAGGTTTTGCAGGTATTACTAAACCATTGGCAAACATAGAGTCAACTTCCTCTTTTGTTAACATAGGGCTGAACGGATATTTACTAGACTTCTCAAGTATTTCTTTGTAGAAGAAAGATGCATAGTGATTAAGTTCTTCAAGACTCATTTTCCCTTCTATTTTTTTGTTTTTCTTTTCTTTCCAATGGTCATTTACTGTATCAGTAGCACCATCAATATTATCAATTTGCTGTTCTTCTTCATTAAATATCACTGCAGTTACCTGATTTTCTTTTATCCAATGCTGTATTTGGTTAGTAATTGACGGCAAAAGATAGGAAAAGCTGTCTTTATTCAATAGCCTATATAGTAAATAGGCATATGCTTCTTTGTTTCCGTTATAGTTATCATACAATTGAAAGTCCAGAAATTCCATCAAATTGATCTTTGAGTAAGTGAGTTCCATCAATTTTAACGCAAATAGTCTCTGGAAGTGTTGGTCATTAATATAGGATCTACTAAAGTTCAGATTTCTGTCTAAATCATAAAAGTCATCCTCATGCTTGAAAAAATCTGGGATTAGATGATAGGATGAATTTTCCTCCTCTAAGCGTAAGTATTTTTCATAATACCCACCTTGTTCTACTGTGGTTGGCTTTCTCAGAAAAGGGGCAACTTCTGAATTTATCACTGCTCCTTTTATTACACTAAATATGTATTTAGAGTCAATTGGTAGAATGTTATCCTCAATCAGCTTATTTACAAAGTCCTTTAATGAGGATAATTCAATATGGTATTCAATATATATTTCAGGTTTCATATTATTTATTTTAAATTCATTAAACCACCTGTCAAAATAATATTTGTAGTAGATATATATTTAATTACTATAAATTTTAATGAAATATTTATACCTAATATTTGCTAGGCTATCGAGATATTTACTATTGTATTTACTAAGTGCATAATCAAAAACCCTTTTCCCTTGTGCTCCTTCAGCTATTTTTCCTATAGATAACACTGAATCTTGACACATTTTAATATTGTCAATATTTACTATACTATCTATAGTGTAGATGTCTTCTTTTGTCAAAATTGGCTCACCATATCCACTACGGTCTTTGAGTAATAATGATTGTATTTCACTTGTTCTATTGAAACCAACAAATAAGAGTTGCTTAAAATAGGTGATTTTGAAAGAGTATATGTATGCTTCTTTTAACTGTCTTTTCGCAATCCCACTTCGATAAGAAGTACATCCAATTAGACTCATAGTAAGAACAACAGCTATAATAAATAAATATTTCATGAATGTAAAAATTATTGTAATTCCCAAACATAAATATCACTAATTCCCCCAATTGCACCAAAAAAACAACCACCATCGCATACACTATTATTGATAATATCAGCATGACCACTTGCGCAAAAACCAGTACCAGTAGAGCAACCACCAGGAAAGTTCGGAAGCATAATGTATATTCCCTTTTTGCTTGATAATAGACTTGGAAAGTTCTGACCATTTTGCCCACCTTGAGTTCCTGTTAAATGATTTGAACCTGAAGGTATTCCAAATGTTTTTTTCATCCACTTAAATAATGCAGCGCAGCTAACAAAATAATATTTTCCGTCAGAGCCCTGATATCTATCTGGTCCAGCAGAGACTGAAATACCTGAATAGTTTAATGCTTTTGAAATTCTTAAAGCACATGTATTTCGGAATAATGAAGGATTACTGTTGTACAATGAAAATACTTGACCACCAACACTAGTGTACATATCTTTTGAAGTGTAATATAAAGGGTCTTTATGTTTTGGATAGGCAGCTTCAAAGTTATTCCAACTTGGAAGGCTTTGAGGTGGGAAAGTTAGGTTAGGGTCATCCCAGTAATTCGAATTATAACTTCCGTCAATTCCTTCTGAAATTTTCAAAAACTGATTTTCAAATATTGGAAATGGAATGCTTGGGTTTTGAATTAGATACTGTATAGCCCAATCCCCAAACCCTTGTCCCCCAAATGGTAAAAGAAAGGCAACATTTTCCCACCAAACAGACTGACTATTGTAGTTGATATAATGTTGTTGAACAAATGAAAGATAATTTAAATCTGACATCATTCTTTCAAGATGCCCTAAACTTATTGAGACTGAAAGAGGATTTGAAGATGTTTGCAGGTATGTTAGTAGCTCATTAGCTCTTAAAGAATTAATTTCTAACCAAAGTGATTGAGTATACGACAGTCCTAATTGATTCGAAAGAGTGGTAACTGTTGACGAAAATCCGCTTTCTCCACTTCCTCCACCAAATCCCCCCCCACCAGTCCACCACCAATACCAGTTGGGGTTATCGTATCCACCACCTCCTGTGTTCCAAGGCCATCCAGAACCATAATTCCACCAGTATCCACCACCAGTTGGGTCATAGTAACCTCCTATACCTGTTGAACCACCAACACTACTTCCATCACCAATAGAACCTGCTCCTGTACTTCCTCCTCCTGTAGTAAACCCGCCACCTCCACTACCTCCGCCACCTCCGCCACCAGAGCAATCAACTACTATTTCCATAGATACTGACACAGTTTCCATAATCAATGCACTCTCTCCATTCGTCCAGATTTCTAAAGAATATTCAATTGTTACAGTTATAGATATTGTACAGCTATTATTTGTGGCCATAGAGTTTCTTACAACTGAATTGATTGAACTTGCAGAGGATGGGGAGTCGAAATTAATTTGTACGTTTTTAATTGTTGCATTTACTGGTGTTTTAATATTTACACTATTTACATTATTAATTGATTTTTCAAAAAAACCAAATACTGCTTGTGTATTAAGTAAGTTATTTTTTGTAGCTGCAGAACCAGCCTTTACTGCGTTTAATGAATCTTTATTGTAAAGTCGATAAGTATAAAGAGTGTCATTATGTTTATATGCTGTGATATATGATTTTATTTCTTGTGAATTTTGGGATTGCAAGGGAATAAAGAATACACCTTGGTTATCATTATTACTTGTGAAAGAAGAACTATTTGCTATTGTATTAATTGAAAATGTTGAGACTAAAGAATTTTGCCTTTCATTAACTTTTGAGTTGCTAATTGTTTTATAAATAACTTTATCCCATATAGGTAGTCCATTTTTTCGAACAAAATCAGGTAAAAATTTAAAAATAGAGTCCTGCTTTTTAATATCTGCAGCAAGTTTCTTAATCTCTATGTCAGTTGTAGAATTGGTGTTAAAAAACTTAGATTTAAGCTTTTCATAGTTTTGGGTTGAGTCAGTTGAAGTACTTTCATGTTTCCTACAGCCAACAATAAATACAAATGCCAAAACGCTGGCAATTGCCAACGTAAGAATGTATCCGTAGTGTTTTTTTTGTTTCATTCTTTTATATTTTTAGGGTGTTTAAATCATATTACTTCCAACAACTACTTTTTGGACATGCCAAATCTCTGAGCCGGAATATACGATATGACTTGAAAAATAATGTACTATAAACAATTGCAATTGGGGGACTATTCACCTATTGCAAAATCAAAATACACATTCCCAAGTGATGAATTTTTTATGAAAATAAGTCTTTGAATAAAACTTATAATGAGTATAAATACCTAATTTAATAAAATAGGTATTCTAAATAGTTTTAAAGATAAACAACCTTTAAACATATGACACCAACTATAGATTTTGTATTTCCCTAGTTCTATAAATACCGTTTTCAATCGTGCGTTTGACTATCCAGGAAGTATTAAGTTCATCTAAACTCATTTCCCTTTTTTTATTTTTCTTACCAAAAGCCAATTTTTGTGTCAGAGGTACTTTGTATAATATCAATATGTAGTTCATTTTCTTCATTATTTATGTATGCACTAATTTGATTTTCTTTTATTTATTGCTGTATTTGAGTAGAAATTGCCGGGAAAAGATAGGAATTGCTGTCGTTTGATGCCATTCTATGAAGGAAGAATCCGTATTCTTCCTTGTTTCCATAAAAGTTATCATAAAACTGTAAGTTTAAAAACTCAATTAAATTAACTTTTGACGAATCAAGTTCAATCAATTTAAAAACGAACAGTATCTGGAAGTGTTCGTCATTAATACAGGATCTACTAAAGTTCAAATTTCTGTCTAAATTATAAAAGTCACCCTCATGTTTTAATAAAATCAAAAATAGTAATATCTTATTGGAAGATCAATAAAAAGTGATTTTTGATATTTCAGAAGACAACAAAAATGTTATTTTATAAAATAATATTTTAAATAAATAGTGTACGTCGCGACGTGCTCGACGTGCACGTTTGTTTGCTAAAAGTCAACCGCAGTATGGTTTTTATTAAAAGCTGACAATATCTTTGTAGTCTAAATCCAAAGAAAATGAAAAAAGAATTTATACGGCTTTGTGATTACTGCCATGGAGTAATACCGTTCACAAGAAACTACAATAGTAAGTTCTGTTGTGAGGAATGTTATAAAAAAAACAAATCAGAAGTGGCGGCTAAATTACAGAGAGATAAAGTTCATTCTTTACTGATGTTAAGTAACGATGAAATCATTCATGATCTCTATTTAAAATATGAATCTAAGTACTATATAACTGCCAAGGAACTAATTGACAGGGGTTTCAATTGGACAATATATACTACCTCCAAGACAATTAATAATCTGCCAGCAAAGACATTAATCCGCTATGGTTACACTCTTTTTAACAATCAAACCGTTCAGTTATGGAAACTTTAAATTCCCTTCTTTCAAATGATATTGGCTACCTAAATGCACTTAGGCATGCACCTGCTGTTCCGCCGTCAGTACCTGTGGTAAATCCGTCTGAAGTATTAAATATACCAGTCAAAAAGGTTAAGATTCCAACTTGGGTTTGGATTTTGGCAGGTTTAGGGGTGAGTGTTTTTGCAGCAAATAAATGGAAGGCATATCAGGATAAGAAAAAATCGAATACCCAATAATCGTTGGATATATCTAATCAGATATTATTAAGTGGCATTAGTCCAAATCAATTGGTGGAATTATTACGCCCAATGATTAGGGAAGAAGTGCGTCTTGTAATGTCCGAGCAGGAGGAGAAGCTAATTTCCCCTGCTGAAGCTTGTAAGTTATTCAAGCCTGCAATTACCAAAGCTACTTTAACCTCATGGACTGAGAAGGGTTGGCTTCAATTACATAGGATAGGAGGAAGGAATTTCTACCTTCAGTCTGAGATATTGGCTAGTACTTTGAAGTTATGGAAGTATAGGAGTATTTGTGCGTAGGGTATATAAACTGTTGATTAGTAAACTTTATCTTAAGATTGTAAGATCATGTTTAATTTATTTAAGTGGTTCTATTAATTAAACTTGAAAAAACAGATATATGTTTTTGAAAGATACCTTAAATGTCAAAATACTTTTCTAAATTGCATAACCTGCTTATTAATATAAAATTTGATATTTGCTAGCGAGTATTAAATCAACTACTTAGTTATGAATGATCAATTTGTTCGTTTAGCTTTTCATAAAAGTGTCTTATATTGGGCGCATCGTTGTGAGGATACTTTTGTAGTTGATGAGTTAGGTTTAAAAAATGGATCGTTTCGGGCCGACATAGCTGTCCTAAATGGTAAAATTGTAGGTTATGAAATTAAAACTGAGAATGACACTTTAACTAGGCTTTCTTCACAAGTTCAAGCATATAGTCAAATTTTTAATGAGGCATTTCTTATAGTTGCTGAGAAACATTTTCGCAAAGCAATGCAAATAGTTCCAGAATGGTGGGGCGTCTATTTAATCAAGTCTAATAAGGATGAATCTATTAGTTTCGAATGTGTTCGTGAATCAAAAAAAAATAAATTTTTGGATTGCTTTTCAATAGCCCAATTGCTTTGGAAGGAAGAAGCTTTGGAAGTAGTAAACGATAAGTTAAACTACAATTTTAAAGGTAAATCAACAAAAACAGAATTATACAATGTTATTTCCTCTTCATACGAACCATATGATCTTGGTAAAATCGTAATTAAATATCTTAAGAATCGTGAGTCATGGCGGAAAGATCGTGAAGTACTTTTACAAAATGATGATTATTGCCAACCCAATTCCATACACTAGGTGATCCTGGTTTTACCTCTTTACGTACACATCTTACAATTTGCAAATCTCCATCTGAAAACGATTCACCAAAAAAGGATTTTAATTCATAAATCCTTTTTGATAATTCGAAATATTGTTCATAATCAACCGACTCTTTTAATGCCTTGCCTTTAATAATATACCATTTGTCATTGTGAGTGTAACGGATGTTTGCACTTGCTTTCATAATCTTAGGATTAAATTCAAAATATCCAGGATGTACAATGCTGTAATCTCCGAAATTAATTTGTCTTTTGAAATCACTATTATTAACTTTTTCTAGTAGAAGTAAATAACAATTCCATTCATTTCTTGAAAATTCTGATAAACCTTCTTTAATTAGATTTGAAGAGGGGAATGCGCTGCCAGCAATAGTAAAGGACTTCCATTGTTCAAAATTTGGAAAATTTTCTAGGATCGCAATAATAGCATCTGAAAGATCGGTTATTTCAGAAAAGTTAGAATCTGCAAGATCAAAAATTATATGACAATTAGAAGGTGAAAATCCTAAATATTTAAGAATCACTTGTATTTGTTCACTAAATTCAGTTGCTGTAACATCCTTTGGAGTAATCCTTATTCCTAGTTCTTTTATGCTATGCTTTTTTGTTATTTTTAGAATAATATCCAAAAAATCATAAGGTGAGGTAATGGTTACAATTGGACATGGGTTAATACTTTTCAAAGATAATTTATCAAAAACATATTCAATTTCTTTTCTATTATCGGTTCCGTTTAAGTTTAACAAATTTGAATCAATAAAGCAATTACTACTTGGCCATTTAGAAATCATCTTTTTACAGAAAGCATCTAAGTGATCGTGAAGTGTCCTAGGAATTTTTCTTTCGGTTTGATCCCATTCCAAAGGTGTTATTTCAAAAAGGGGAACAATTGTTTCTTTTTGACTAATATTTAATTTTGACAGTCCTGTAAACTCTCCTAGTTTTGATTTTAGTATTGGCAAATAAAATTTATTTCTCATTAAATTTGGTTTAATTATTTAATTCAGAATTGAACATTTTTCTCACTTCTCCTAGTCCTATAAGATCATTATATAGATGAAACTTACCAGTTTCTCTTCTTATTCGTCCAGCTACTAATGCTGGATGAATATTTAAAGTATGAGCTTGATTAACAATTGTCTCTTTTGAAGGACTAAATCGAACTATTGACTTTTTCCAAATTTCCTTGGGGATTGATATATTCAAAGCAAATTCATCTGCTTCTTGTTCAATTCCATCTAAATTTGAATCAAGGTCATCAAAAATAGTATCAAACTCTTCTCCCAAATGAAGTATAATGTGAGCTAGTTCGTGAAATAGCACAAACCAAAAATTATCAATACGATCATGTCTAATAGTTAAAGCAATAACAGGGTATATTTTATCAAGTAAAAATGCAGCTCCATCTAAATAGGTCCCTTCCATTTGACTTTCAAACACAACACGAATACCACAGTTCTTTAAAAAATTAACTGCTTTTATGGGGCCATCAATTTCAATACTAAAAGTAGCTAATTCTTTTAACCATTCTTTAGTTATCATATTCTTATCAAAAAATGTATTTAAATGTTGCTCCCTTGCTTTTAATGTTACCCAAGCGTGCCATACATTTAAAGCTTCTTGATTGAATTGAGAATTGCTTCTGATTGATTTTCTATTAAGTACATAATCAACGTTCTCAGTACCTGCTTTTTGGAACAGATTTGATATAATTACATCTGCTTTTTTTACCGCCTCATTATATGTGCATTGAAAATCTTTAAACCAATTTCTTTCAAACATTTGTTTAAATGGAAAGTCACTTGCTTTATACTTTGCTTGTGCATCATTTTGTTTTATCTGAATGTCTGCGTTAATATTAATCTTCAAAGTGTCAGCTACTTTGAATAATGTTTTTAAACTTACATTTTCATATTTTTCAGCTTCGTATTTCTGAATTTGTTGCTCCTTCATTTGAAGTAACTTGGCGAGATCTGCTTGAGTATACCCATTCGCGATTCTAGATTTAATTAGAACAAGTGGCAATTCATGCAAATCTTTAAATTCAGTAATAAAAATTTCACCTGCTTTTAATTCCTCATACTCTTTTATCTGAAATAATAATTGCTGTAGTTGAAAATTTACTGCATCACGCTCTGCTTCCAGAATTTTTGGGTGAATATCTTTAATATGCTCCGTATTAAGAATCAAATTCTCAAGTGTTTCTTTGAAGTTTTCAATTTGACTCTTTACAATTTTGTATTGTCTATCATTTGTTATCATAATTTACCTCCTTACTTTAAATGATTTATAATCCTTATAATTCCTTTTGGTGATCCAGAATGTTTTTCAATTTGAAAAAATTCAAAAAATGATCTTCTTGAAGCACCTTCAACTGCTGTAACTGGAAAAAACTCACCTAAATATTTTGTTTTTTGAGAACTTGTCCCCTTTGCTAAATCTAAGAAGACTGGATCTAGCAAAGTAGGATTAACAAATCTAGGATCCCATAGAGCATCGTAGTCACTTGGTTCAGGTTTTGCTGTAACATAACTCCCATCTAAAAAAATTTGTTCACAACCAGCTAAAAAGAAATTATTTACAGCATTATTAAGACCAACAAATAATTTCTTTCTTTTGTCGGTTGTCGCAAATCTTATTTCAATTTCTTCGATCGATGCATCAAAAACACCAGCAGGTAAAATTGGCCATTGAGCATTTGAAGTAATTACAAAAGGAGGAATCATAACACAAATAATTAGTTGTGTTTACAAAGGTATTACTTGCTAAATAAATTAGCAAATAATTTTTATAAAGCACGTTTTGAAGTCAATACCATTGATAACAATAAAGTGAAAATTCAAAAAATCTAATAAATTGGTGATTCTACTTGATATTTAACCATATTAAATTTCTTATTTTAAAGGTATATCTAGAATTTTTCATCGAATCAAGTATAAATACTAATATTTAGTGTCACCTATAGTGTCACCTAACACAAAATAAAAAGCTCCTAAAACATTTAATATCAATGTAATAGGAGCTTTTTGTTGCTGTAGGGGGAGGGATCGAACCTCCAGAAGGCAGTTAGCTATAACACAAAGTTCAGTGGTCGACCCTGGTCGCTTATTGCTAAGCGGCTCTATGTTACGTTTATCCCGTTATCCTCACCCTCGAGACAAGAGGGCATGTTTGCCTAATATTTCATCACCCCACAATAGATAAGAGCTGTTTTCTTACTCATTAACAATACAATATTAAAGTATTAGCCCTATTCGTTACAAATAATTTAATCAATAATCCGAAAGTTTAGAAAAATAACAATAGATTGCTTTTATTTTAAAATACTACTAAAAACAAGCCCTAATATGAACCCAAAATTGAATCTTGACAAACTCGATTTACAGATTATTCAGGAAATGATGGAAGACGCGGAGGTTTCTTACGCCGATTTAGGTAAAAAACTCTTTGTATCGGGCGGTACCATCCATGTGCGTATTAAAAAGTTAGAAGAGCTGGGTGTGGTAAAGGGTAAAAAACTATCTGTCGATTTAAAAGAACTCGGTTACGACGTTATTGCTTTTATTGGCATTTATCTCGAAAAAAGTTCGTTGTATGATAGTGTTGCCAAGGAGTTAAAAAAAGTGCCACAAATTGTTCGCTTAAATTATACCACCGGTAATTATAGCATGTTTGCAGAAATTGTTTGTAAAGACATTCAGCAGTTACGGTATGTTTTACATGATGAGTTACAAAAAATAAAAGGCATTGAAAGAACAGAAACATTTATTTCACTTGAAGAAAGTTTGGTGCGCAGTGTAGTGGTTTCTCCACCATCCCAATAGTTATTTTTCTCTTACGTTAAATGCGTCTCTCAATCCGTTTCCTAATAAATTAAATGCTAGCACAAGTATCATAATGGCAATGCCAGGTGCTAGTGCGAGCGCCGGATTGTGCGTAATAATAAAATTATAATTTTCTTTAATCATCAAGCCCCAGCTGGGTTGTGGCGGTTGAACACCCACGCCTAAAAAACTTAAGCCTGCTTCTATTACAATAGCAGAAGCAAAATTGCTCGCAGCAATTACAAGTACGGGTCCAATAATATTGGGTAAAATATGTAAAAATATAGTGCGTGCATTAGAGTAGCCAAGTACCTGTGCCGCTTCAATAAATTCTCTGTTTTTAATGGCCATTACTTGACCGCGCACAAGCCTTGCAACATTCACCCACATGGTTAATCCTACGGCAATAAACACTTGCCAAAATCCTTTTCCTAAAACAAGTGTAATCGCAAATACTAGAAGTAATGTTGGGATGCTCCAAATAACATTGATAAACCACATAATGCATTCATCTATCCAGCCTCTATAAAAACCGGCTAATGCACCCAGTAAAATACCAATGGTGAGTGATAATAAAACAGCAATCATGCCAACACCGAGGCTAACCCGAACGCCAATAATAAGGCGGCTTAACATGTCCCTGCCAAACTTATCGGTGCCAGCATAATAGGTTTGAGTAATAACTGGTTCTGTTGCTGTTAAGTGTAGCGGCATAACACCTGATTCTGTAATACCTTCATCAATATACTTCTGGTAATAAATAGAATCACCTTTTATGACATAAGATGTAATTGGAATAAAAGTATTCGCGTCTTCTTTACCTCCAATTAACCTATCAAAAAATGAACCACTTGGAGTTTGTCCAATTCGGTTTACTTGAAGTAATTGGATTGTAAATCCAGGCTTCATGCTTCCTATTTCAGGAATCATGCGGTTGGCGTTTGGCGAATGTTCGGGTGCTATAAAATAAGCAAATACCGCCATCAAAAAAGCAGCGACAATAATATACAATGAAAAGCTCGCTGGTTTATTCCGTTTTAGTTTTCTAAAAAAACTATCTGGTTCATGTTTAGTTACGGTGCGGCCTTTCCATTTGTAAGATCCAAATGTGCCAAACCAACCAGCCACTACTGTGTATAAAATATGAAATGGTTGCATGAACAAAAACCACCAGAGTAACTTTTGTTGTTTAAAAAATTTGGCAGATGCATACATGAATGTAAGTTCAACCAATGTTTTACAACTTATTAAAACAAGCCAGTTATTGATATTACCAGATTCTATAAGGTTAACGGGGAGGTAAACCAGTAATGAAAAATTTACCAGATATACAAGTAGTAATATCCAAAAAATAATTTTGTCTTGATAGCCGAGCGCCTTACTAGACCAGCGTATCCGCTGTTGTAAAAATAAACCCAGCGTAGCACTTGGTGCCGTTGTAACCACTGCGTCCGCTGCATATAAGTAGCCAATTTTTCCTTCAAATGATTGTTTCATTTTATGCATCAGTAGCATATCATCGCCACTGGGTAAATGATCAATACCACTAAATTTTCCAACACGTTCAAATGCTTCTTTACTATAACATAAATTAGCACCGTTGCACAGTGTGTGTGAACCAGAGCCAACAGCTGCTGCCGTAATACCTTGTAAACTAATAAAATCTAGTACTTGAAAAACCGATAAAAAGCTTCCGGTATTTTTATAGGCAACAGGTGCTGCTACCATTACACAGTCCTGTTCCTGAATGTATGCATCGTAACTAGCAAGCCAATGTTTTGTAAAACTGCAATCAGCGTCGGTGGTAATAATCCATGCATAATTTGCCTGTTCAATAGCGATTTCTATGGCTCTTTTTTTATACGCTATAATATTTTCATCTTTTGTAAAATCCTGTAAGCGCAGTAATCGAATATTGGAATGTTGTAAAGCGAGTGATGTAACAATGTTTGCGGTTTCATCTTCCGAAAAATCATCTATTACAATTACTTCAAATAAATGAGTGGGGTAGTTTTGCGCCAAAATACCTGTTATGCAGGCTTCTATATTGGTGGCTTCATTACGGGCCGGAATAACGATCGAAAACTTAGTTACAGGTGTTTTGCCCTCAGCCACAAAAGCGCGCAGTTTCCAGTGCCCCCTTGTATACAAGGCCATTAATACGCCGTAGGCGGCCAATAAGCAAATGGTTACCGTAAAAAGGTACATCTAACAAAGAAAATCAATAATTGGCCAGTTTGAACGACTGCCCCTCTCATTTCATTATTTTTCTTGGTTTATTGCTAAAAACGGCCGTACTTTGAATTAGTTGCATAACTAACTATATGTCAAACAACCAATTTAAAAGAGGCGAATTATACAGTGTTATCAATGGTATGGCGTCTACCGCTGTGGCCAGGCGTTTGCAAAAAAACTTTAGACTCGCAGGGCTTGAAATTACTATCGAACAGTGGAGTGTACTCTATCATTTATGGAAACAAGACGGCCTCAGTCAGCAAGAACTTTGTAATAGAACATTTAGAGATAAGCCAAGCATTACACGTTTACTTGACAACCTAGAAAAGCAAAAGCTTGTTAAGCGAATGCCTTCTAAAGATGATCGACGTATTAATTTGGTGTGTTTAACAGAGTCTGCAAAATTGTTACAAGATAAAACCATTGAACTCGCCAATCAAACGATGGATGAGGCGCTCATTGGGGTTGGTAAAACTGAAATTGAAATAGTAAAACAAGTTTTTCAAAAAGTGTACGATAATTTATTATAATTAATGCTATTAAAATCATAGATATGGAAACTACAAATCAAAAACCATTACTCGGTGGTGAGTGGATCATTAAGGAAAGCACTCCAGAAGCTACATTTATTCCTGAAGAATTTAATGAAGAACAACAAATGGTAAAAGATATGTGCGATCAATTTATCGACACAGAAATTTTGCCCATTGTAGATCGTATCGATAAACTTGAGCCCGGTTTAATGCCATCACTGATGGAAAAAGCGGGCGAGCAGGGGCTTTTGTCTACCTCATGTCCCGAAGAATATGGTGGGCTTGGTAAAGATTTTATTACTTCTACCATTGTAAATGAAGCACTGGGCGGCGGCTATTCTTTTTCGGTGGCCATTGCTGCTCATACAGGTATTGGTACGCTTCCGATTTTATATTTTGGCACCGACGAGCAAAAACAAAAATACATTCCTAAGTTAGCAAGTGGCGTATGGAAAGGTGCTTATGGTTTAACAGAGCCAAATAGCGGTAGTGATGCACTCAGTGCAAAAACAACTGCGGTATTATCTAGTGATGGACAACATTATATTTTAAATGGACAAAAATGCTGGATCACCAACGGCGGTTTTGCAGATGTCTACACCGTATTTGCAAAAATTGATGGTGAAAAATTTACTGGTTTTATTGTTGAAAGAGGTACCGAAGGTTTTACCCAAGGTCCAGAAGAACATAAAATGGGTATCAAAGGATCTTCTACCGTTCAGTTGTATTTTCAAGACTGCAAAGTGCCTGTAGGTAACGTTTTGGGAGAAATTGGCAAAGGACATGTCATTGCATTTAACGTACTTAATATTGGACGTTTAAAATTATGTGCGGCAACATTAGGTGGTGCAAAAAGAGCAACTACAGTGACTGTTCAATATGCAAAAACCAGAGAACAGTTTAAATTACCCATTGCAAAATTTGGAGCTATCAAACATAAAATGGCAGAAATGGCTATCAGAATGTGGGTATGTGAAGCAGGTCTTTACAGAACTGCAAAATGGATTGATGACAAAGAGCATGATTTATTACAAGAAGGAAAAACATTTGCACAGGCATTACTTGGCGCTGCCGAAGAATATGCTATCGAGTGCGCAATATTAAAAGTGTTTGGTAGTGAAGTGCTTGATTTTGTGGTAGATGAAGGTGTGCAAATTCATGGAGGAAATGGCTTTAGTGATGAGTATCAAATTTCTAAAGGATATAGAGATAGTAGAATCAATCGTATTTACGAAGGCACCAATGAAATTAACCGTTTGCTTACAGTAGATATGGTGTTAAAGCGCGCTATGAAAGGGAAATTGGATTTAATGACACCTGCGATGGCGGTACAAAAAGAACTGATGAGTATTCCAGATTTTGGTGATACCGATGATGCGCCGTTTGCAAAAGAAATTAAATATATCAAAAACTTTAAGAAGGCTATATTAATGGTAGCTGGTGCTGCTGTGCAAAAGCTCATGATGCAACTTGAAAAAGAGCAGGAAGTACTCATGAATATTGCAGATATGGCTATTGAGGTATTTCATACAGAGAGTGCACTACTACGCGTAATGAAACTCACGCAAAAAAATGGGGAAGCGGCTACAAGTATTGAAACAGACATTATGCGCACTTATTTATATGATGCCGCAGACCGAATTAATAAAGCTGGTAAAGATGCACTCAATAGTTTTGCAGATGGAGATGAACTTCGTATGATGCATATTGGACTTAAGCGTTTTACCAAAGTAGACCCTTACAATACCAAAGAGTCTCGTCGTAGAATTGCAGACAAATTGATTGCAGATGATGGTTACAAAATGTAAGGGAGATTTATTTTTTTGTATCTTGGCTACATGAAATACCTAAGGTTCATTTTATGTAGCACCATCTTTTTTGCACAGTTTGTTATAGCGCAAAGCCCCGGCTATCCTAGTTTTTGGGCTAGAACTGCTGGCAAATTACCAACACTTGCATATGGTTTAGGGGAAGACAGGCTCGGAGGCGCAAAAATGGGCTATCTCGATACGAGTGTATTGCTTAAAGTAGTGGATACGGCTAAATCCATGTTTCAGGTGCAGCTTTCAAAAAACCGCTTCGCCTACATCGATAAACAATTTATTGTTGTAGACACCAACGCGCTTGACAAGCCACTAAAGCCTTTTCCGTATACTAGTAATTCCATTCTTGCAAAAGGTGATTCTTTATTTGATTATGTTTCAATTCGGTTACCTGAAAAATTACCCTATCAATCTTGGATGGATATCAATCCGTCTAAAATTATCATTGATATATTTGGCGTTGCTGCCAACACCAATTGGATTACACAGCTTTCAAGTTTGCAGGAAGTAAAAAATGTTTATTACCATCAAGTAGATGATGATATACTTCGTGTTACTGTCGAATTAAATCATAAGCAGCACTGGGGTTATTCGTTGCAATATAGTAGCAAAGGACTTGAACTTATCGTTAGAAGACAACCACAAGAATTGGACTTAACCAAAATGGTAATAGCTATTGATGCCGGCCATGGTGGAACCAATTCAGGTGCCGATGGTATTCGTACAAAAGTGAAAGAAAAAAATGCAACATTATTATTTGCAAAAGAATTAGAGAAACATTTGCGCGATGCAGGTATCGAAAATGTTATCATGACCAGGCAAAACGATACATCCTTTGATAACAAAGACCGCATATTATGGTTGCAAAGTCAACTTCCACATGTGCTAATTAGCCTGCACTTGAACTCAAGTGGTAACACTCAAGTTAAAGGCACTAGTACCTATTATAAACATGTAGGATTTAGACCCCTCACTCAAACTATATTAGCACGGATGTTAGAATTAGGGCTTAATGAATTTGGAAATATTGGCAGTTTTAATTTTG
>JBIIZN010000033.1:0-14952 GCA_044346275.1 Sediminibacterium sp. | reverse complement strand
AAATAAAGTGCAGGTGCTTTTAAGAAGCGATGATCCTAATTTTTCAAAAGCAACATTTGCTGTAAAATATCCAGGCGTAACACTTACAAAAACACATTCTTTTGCAAATGGTAAATATGTGGCGCTTGATGTTACTATTGCACCCACAGCAAAAGCGGGTAATGTAAAAATTAGTGCTACAAATGCTGGTAAAGTTAGCGTATACGACTGGGCGCTACTCAATAGAAGAGAAGGCAACGGAACACAATTTGCGCAAGGTGTGCGAAGCGAAGACGCTGTTTATTTATTAATGCCAGACCGTTTTAGCAACGCCGATAAATCCAACGATGCGTTTAAAGATATGCTTGATAGTGTTGCGAATGCTAGTGATGTTTTATTACGTCATGGCGGTGATTTAAAGGGTGTAGAAAATCACTTGAATTATCTTAAGGAACTTGGTATGACTTCTATTTGGATGTGTCCAGTTATAGAAAATGACATGCCGCAAAGTAAAGAGGCTGCTGGTTGGATGAGTGGTTACCATGGCTATTGGTTTACGGATCATTACAAAATTGATAAGCGCTTGGGTGGCAATGAGGCGTATAAATCTTTGTCTGATGCGATGCATAAAAATGGGTTAAAATTAATTCAGGACGCCGTTTATAATCATGTTGGTGATAAGCACTGGATGCATGAAGATGCGCCTGCGCTTGATTGGATCAATCAGTGGAATACCTACACAGGTAGCACGCACAGAGAAGAAGCAGTATATTCTAATAATGGAAGTGCTATTGATAAAAAGAAAATGTTAGATGGTTGGTTTGTGCCACATTTACCAGATGTAAATCAGCGTAACCCATACGTTGCTAATTATTTGATTCAGCATGCTATTTGGACGACCGAAACTTTTGGTGTAGATGGTTGGAGGGTAGATACCTATAAATATTGCGATGAGGCGTTTATGAACCGCGTAAACGATGCATTAATGCTTGAATATCCAAAGCTTACCATTTTTGGTGAAACAGTTTCTAGGTCTGTTACAGGTACTGCTTATTTTACGCGCAATAACATGGACGTTCCTTTCAAGCACAATGTTGAAGGCGTAACAGATTTTCCAGTGTATTATAGTTTGTTAGACGCCGTTAACCAACCATTTAGTTGGGATAATGGGTTGTCTAAATTATATGTAACCCTATCGCATGACGTTTTATATAAAAACCCTTTTAATAATAGTATTTTCCTAGACAATCATGACAATAACCGTTTTTTCTCGATGGTTGGTGAAGACTATAATAAATTTAAAATGGGTATTGGCATGTTGTATACAACCCGTGGTATACCGCAGCTCTATTATGGTACAGAAATTCTCATGAAAAACTTTATGAATCCAAGTGATGCCATGGTGCGTTTAAATTTTCCGGGTGGATTTCCGGGTGATGCGGTTAATAAATTTGAAGCCAGTGGTAGAAACGCAAAAGAAAATGACGCTTTCAATTTTGTAAAAACAGTTGCTAATTTTAGAAAAGGATCGCCTGCATTAACAAAGGGCACCACAACCATGTTTGTTCCTAAAGATGGCTATTTCGTTTATTTCAGAAAAGCAGACAATCAAACCATTATGTGTGTCGTAAATAGCAACGACAAAGCACAAGACGTTCAGTTTTCTGATTATGCCGAACTAACTAATGGTTTTAAAGGTGGAAAAGAAGTGGTAACAGGTTATCAAGTAGGTAGTCGATTTTCTATTCCAGCAAAGCAAATGTGGATTATTGAATTGAATAAATAAAGGTTGTACCTTACACCAAACAACTAAATTGGCAACTGAAAATTCTTTACATCCAGTAAAAGCATCTGTTTGGGAATACTCTCTATTTTCAGAGGCGGATGTGCGCAATTTTCAGGCTGGCACGCATTACCAGTTGTACAAAGTTTTTGGTAACAAACAAATAGAGCTAAACGGTACCGCCGGGACGTATTTTGCGGTATGGGCACCAAGTGCTACCGCTGTTTTTGTTACTGGTAATTTTAATGGATGGAATGAAATGTCTCATCCGCTGCATGTTCGTCCAGATGCTTCTGGTATTTGGGAAGGTTTTATTCCGGGGGTAGCAGCTGGGGAACTCTACAAATATCATATTCACGGATTTGAAGGTGTAAAACTTAATAAGGCAGATCCCTTTGCGCATTACGCCGAAAAAAGACCGGACACTGCTTCCATTACTTGGCAAACAAATTATAATTGGTCCGATCAAAATTGGATGGCGCATCGTAAAAACAAAAATGCATTAGATGCACCTATATCGGTGTATGAAATGCATTTGGCTAGTTGGATGCGTCCCATTCCTTCCGATGAAGGAAGTTACAATACCTATACTCAAATAGCGGAAAGGCTGGTACCCTATGTTTTAGAAATGGGCTTTACGCATATCGAGCTTATGCCAGTTATGGAACATCCATTTGATGGTAGTTGGGGCTATCAGGGTACAGGTTTTTTTGCCCCTACTTCTAGGTTTGGTAATCCGCAAGATTTTGCAGCATTTATTAACGCTTTTCATAACGCAGGTATTGGTGTTATTTTGGATTGGGTGCCATCGCATTTTCCGTACGACGCCCACGGTCTTTATTTATTTGATGGCTCGCATACCTACGAGTATGCCGATATGCGCAAAGGTTTTCATCCCGATTGGAATTCTTATATTTTTAATTATAAACGTGGTGAAGTCAAATCTTTTTTAATTAGTAGCGCCCGTTTTTGGATGGATCAGTTTCATATAGATGGACTTCGGGTAGATGCTGTTAGTTCTATGTTACGCTTAGATTATAGTAGAAAAGCAGGGGCCTGGGAACCCAATGAATTTGGGGGTGATGGTAATTTAGAAGCGGTTGCTTTTATCAAAGATTTAAACGAAACACTCTATCGCGATTTTCCGGATATTCAAACCATTGCAGAAGAAGCCACCGATTGGCCAGGGGTTAGTAAGCCAACATCTATGGGTGGTCTTGGCTTTGGCATGAAATGGATGATGGGTTGGATGCACGATACACTCAATTATTTTAAAACGGATCCGATCATGCGGGCTGGAATACAGGATAAATTTTCTTTTAGTATGATGTACTACTATGACGAAAATTTTATGCTACCCCTTAGTCATGATGAAGTGGTGCATGGCAAGAGTCCGATGATTTATAAAATGCCTGGCGATGAATGGCAAAAGTTTGCCAATTTAAGACTCCTATATGCATACATGTTTATGCATCCGGGCGCCAAGCTTTTATTTATGGGCAACGAATTTGCAGCGACCACCGAGTGGAATTATAAAACCGAGCTTCCATGGCATTTGTTGCAGCATCCAAGTCATGGTGGAATAAAATATTGTGTACAAAAGTTAAATGAATTGTATACTTCGCAGCCTGCTTTGTATGAATTACAATTTGACCCAACTGGTTTTGAATGGATAGATTTGCAACATAGGTCAGAATCTGTAATGGCCTTTAAACGAAAAGGGAAAAATACTGCTGATGATATTGTTGTCATTATCAATGCTACCCCTGTTGTAAGGCATGATTGGAAAATTGGCGTGTACGGAAAGCATGATTGGCAGGAAATATTTAACAGCGATCATCAAGACTTTTGGGGTACGGGTATTGTTTATAATCCAGCTATACCATGCGTTTGTGTAGATGCCTCCAAAAAGTATTACGAGCTTTCACTCCAACTACCTGCATTAAGTGCGGTAGTTATAAAATAATATTTATTGGGCAAGCGGCAATTGCAAACAAAACGTGGTACCCTTTCCAGGCTCTGTTTGCTTGATAAATAATTTTCCCTGGTGGTAACTTTCCATAATTCTTTTACTAAGTGGAAGTCCAAGTCCCCAACCTCTTTTTTTAGTGGTGTAGCCCGGTTCAAAAATCTGATTGGCAGTTTCACTATCCATACCCTTGCCAGTGTCTGTAATTGAAATGATCACTTGTTTGTTTTGAACAACTCCTGTAATGCTTATTTTTCCGGCACCATCTGTTGCATCAAGTGCATTTTTTATGAGGTTTTCTAGTACCCAGTCAAATAGCGGAACGGATAGCATTACAAAAGCTTCGTTAGGAAGGGTACATTCCATAACTACCTGCTTGCTGGATCTGAGTTTCATATAAGCCACCATCCTTTCAATTTCATTAAACGGATTGCTACGTGTTAGTAGGGGTGCGCTTCCAATTTTCCCAAAACGATCCGAAATAAGTTGTAGCCTTTCAATGTCTTTTTCAATTTCAAAAATAATGGGGTCTTTGGTTTCTTTTTCTTTCAGTAACGTTATCCATCCCTGTAAGCTAGAAACAGGTGTGCCAAGTTGGTGGGCTGTTTCTTTGGCCATACCTAGCCATAATTTATCTTGTTCATTTTTATACCTTGAACGTAACGTGCTCACGGCGATAAAAACAAATAAGGCCACAATAAATAGTTGAATGTAAGGGTACCAACCTACTTCCTTTAATAGCTTGCTGGGGCCATAGTAATAGTGGTTGGCTACATAGGGAGAATCACTAATTACAACAACGATGGGTTCTTTAGAATACTTTTTAAATTCTGCTAACTTTTTTATCAGGTACAAGCTATCCGAAGCAATGCTTGCAGTATCGAGATTAAGTGCGTTGCCGGTAGGGAATCCTTTCTCATTGGTTTCAATGATAGGGATATCTTCGTTGTCGGCGCTAATTTGGGTAGCAAGATTTAAGTTGCTACTGTCTTTACTACTTAAAATGGTTTGTTGTGCTTGTATCCATTCGCGCACATATTTTTTTTCGGTATTGGCAATTTTACCAGCCACGTATGTCGAATAAAAAATAGTGGCGCATACAAATAGTATGGCAATAAAAACGAGTAAGCCTGACCACCGATATTGCTTCATGGTCAATTAAAACAAGCCGCCTTTTTTAAGGCTTGTGATACCTTCTCCAATTTTAAATCCGTTGTTGTAAATTTCTATTTTGTAATCACCCATTTGAAAAGCTGATGCTTGTTTCCAGTCAAAGCTTACTTGACTTGCTTTTCCTTGCTCGTAATTTACACTTACTTTACTTGTGTAGCTCTTATTGCCTTGATCCCTGGTATTAAAAGAAGCGCCTTCAGAAATAGCTTTCCCATCAGGTCCGGTAACACATACATAAATGTCTTTATTGCCTGATGTCGCAATTCTATTAGGGTCTAGTGTAAAAGAAATGCGAATAAGATCGGCTTTTTTTGCAGAAGTAGTTGCTTTTGCGGAGCCATTGTTTTTTACATTAAGAGCTGCAATACCAATGTTTGATGCGTGTAGGGTAGAAGCTACATCTACTTTTTCGTCTAGTTCTTTTTTAGTGGCAGATAAATTTTGCTCTAAATTTTCTTTGTCGTTGGTGAGTTGAGACTTTTCAGTATTTAATTGCTCGTTGGCAACGGTGAGTTGTTTGTTTTCACCTTTTAACTTTTCAATTTCAGCAAACAAACCCTCTACTTTGCCATTAAGTTCTAGTATCATTTGACGAGCTAGTGATAAGTCAGCATCTGAAGCCTGTTTGTTTTTTATGATTGCACTTATTTTTGATTTCAGTTGCTGAATTTCATTGCCTCTTTCTGCAAGTGCTCCATTTAATTGACTATTGTTTAGTGTTAGTGAATCTGCTTTTGCAGACACTAGGTCGTATGCTTCTTGAATGGCACCTCTGCTGCTATCCACAAATTGAATTTTAGTTTCCATGAGGGAAACCTTGTCTTGATGCTGATTTTTGCTGTATAAAAAGTATGCCCAGCTTCCTACTAGGGCCAAAACTAAAAATATGATAATTCCTTTGTTGTTGCTATTGTTTCCGTTGGTTACTGGCATATGTTTGTGTTTTGATGCAAATTAAATAAAATCAATTGAAACCAGGGTAGTTTTAGCAATTTGATAAGATTTTCTAGCATCTTTGCAGTATGTCAGCCGAAAAAATCATCGCCGATTGGAAAAAAGGGAACTTCAAGCCTATTTATTGGCTAGAAGGGGATGAGCCTTTTTTTATAGATCAAGTGGTGCATTACGCCGAGCATAAAATTTTACCAGCGTCTGAAGTAAGTTTTAACCTTTCTATTTTTTATGGGAAAGACGCCGATTGGTCATCGGTGGTGAATGCATGTATGCGCTACCCTATGTTTGCCGAGAAGCAGGTGGTTATTTTAAAAGAAGCGCAGCAAATGCGCGACATAGAAAAGCTAGAATCATACATTGACAATCCGTTGGCTTCTACCATTTTTGTAGTGAGCTTCAAAGAAAAAAAGGTAGACGGTCGTTCTAAATTAGCTAAAACCCTAAAGTCAAAAGGGGAGATGCTGTCTACCAAAAAAATGTATGACAGTCAGTTACCAGAATGGGTGAATCAAATGGTGGCTTCACATCAATTAACCATCACGCCTAAAGCACTTCACTTGCTTGTAGATCATATTGGTAATGATTTGAGTAGACTTCAAAATGAAGTGGAAAAATTAGCCGTAAACTTAGCAGGCCGCCAAAATATTACTGAAGACGATATCGAAAAATATATTGGTGTAAGTAAAGATTTCAATGTATTTGAACTTCAAGATGCGCTCGGAAAAAGAGACCTCGCAAAAACCATTCGCATCATTCATTATTTTGAGGCCAACCCAAAGGCAGCTCCTATTCAAATGATACTCCCTGCGCTGTATAATTATTTTAGCAAAGTATTTATGCTATATAGCCTTCCTAATATTACAGAGCAGTCTGCAGCTGCGGCACTTGGTGTCAACCCGTTTTTTGTAAAAGAGTACATAGCCACTGCACGCCGTTATGATTATGAGGGTATCGAAAAAGTATTACTACTGCTACATCAATACAATTTAAGAAGCATTGGTGTGCACGATGCTGGAACCTCTGACGCGGGTTTGCTAAAGGAGTTGGCCGTTAAAATGATTGCTTAATTAGTGATACATTAAACAGCGCCTTGCAGTAAGGCTGCGGCCTTGTTTTTGTCCTGTAAAAGTTGTGCTTTTAAGCCTTCCAATCCTTCAAACCTTACTTCACCTCTTAAATAATAATAGAGTTCCACTTTTAATTGTGCGCCATAAATATCGGCGTCAAAATCAAAGATGTTTACTTCAACCACTCTTTTTTTTCCATCAATAGTTGGCCTTACACCAATATTCATCATACCAGCGTATACTTCTTTTGCGTCATTGATGGTAACGCGTACGGCGTAAACGCCATCACTTGGAATCAGTTTTTCTTCAGACGCGATGTGCAAATTAGCTGTAGGGTATCCAATGGTTCGGCCTATTTTATTTCCTTCAACTACAAGACCATCAAAAAAATAGGGGTATCCTAAAAAAGTATTAGCGGTTTCGATATCATGTGCTCCAATAGACGCTCTGATTTTCGTAGAACTCACTACCGATTCCTGAAGTACTTGCTCAGATATTTCATTTACTACAAAACCATTTTCTAAACCCAGTTGCTCCAGTAATTGAAAATCGCCAAGTCTGCCTTTCCCAAACCGGTGGTCGTAACCAATAACAACCGTGTGTGGTTTAAAAAATGCCACTATAAAATCTGTAATGTATGCGCTTGCGCTTAAGTTAGAAAAATGATGATCAAAAGGTACTACGACCAAGTGATCGATACCCGCTTTTTCTAGTAGACTTATTTTTTCTTGGAGCGTGGTTAATAGTTTTACATCTCCCGGTACCGACGATACAATTTTGCGTGGGTGGGGATGAAATGTGATGATAACCGTTTCTCCATTTACCTGGCTCGCCGTTTCTTTGAGTTGTTCAAGGATTTTTTGATGGCCCTTATGCACCCCGTCAAAAGTACCTATAGTTAGTACGGCATTGTTAAAAGTTGGTAAAGATGGGGCTAGTTCGTAGTGGACTTTCATAATCAGCGGCAAAAATAAGCCCGAAATTCCAATCTTGGACCATTTGCGACTATACTCTTTCTCTCTTTTGCTTACCTTTGTCAAGGATACCGGTTTTTGTTCATTTTTATTATATACCAATGTCTTTATACGCTAAACGAGGGGTTTCGGCTCAAAAGGAAGAAGTGCACGCTGCCATTCAAAAGCTGGATCAAGGTTTGTATCCCCATGCATTTTGTAAAATGTATCCCGATTTTATGATGGGGGATGACAATTATGTAAATATTATGCACGCCGATGGTGCAGGCACCAAAAGTATTTTAGCTTATTTGTATTGGAAAGAAACGGGTGATGTGTCTGTTTGGGAAGGTATCGCTATTGACGCTGTTGCCATGAATTTAGATGATTTACTTTGCGTAGGTGTAACGGACAATATTTTATTTTCTTCAACCATCGATCGCAATAAAAAAGTAATTCCGGGTACTGTTTTAGAAGCAGTTATTAATGGAACGCAATCTTTTTTTGATACACTTGCTAGTTATGGTGTTCAGGTTCATTATTTAGGTGGCGAAACTGCCGATGTAGGGGATGTGGTAAGAACCATCGCCGTAAACGGGACCATGCAAAGCAGATGGCCAAAATCTAAATTAATTACCAATCAAAATATTGGAGCTGGTGATGTGATTGTTGGCTTTGCAAGTTCGGGCAAGGCAACTTATGAAAAGGAATATAATAGTGGACTTGGGAGCAATGGTTTAACTAGTGCAAGACATGATGTGCTAAGTAATTATTACGCCACTAAGTATCCAGAAACATTTGAGCCAACACTTGATCGTGATGTTGTTTATTTAGGAAAAAATAAAATGACCGATACCCTTGCTATAGACGGTTTTGCAGAACCTATTTCTATTGGTAAACTATTATTAAGTCCTACAAGAACCTATGCACCACTTGTAAAAAAGATACTAGATACACACTTTAGTGAAATCCATGGGATGATACATTGTAGTGGTGGTGGACAAACCAAGTGCATGAAATATTTGCCTACTACTTTAAAAATCATTAAAGATAATTTGTTTACACCGCCACCTATTTTTAATTTGATTCAAGAAAATGCAGGGTCTGATAACAAAGAAATGTATCAGGTGTTTAACATGGGGCACCGATTAGAAATTTTTACCAATGAAAAAACGGCAGCGGCACTTATTGAAATTGCTGCTGAGTTTAATATAGAAGCTCAAGTTGTAGGTCGTGTAGAAGCTGCGGCAAAGTCAAGTTTGCACTTACATACTTCAACCGGTATTATCGATTTTGAATATTAAAATATTTTTATGTCAGAAACAGTTGTATCCATTAACCAAGCTAAAATTTATCAAGGCAATAATTTGATTTTGGATGATGTGAGTTTTACGGTACAAAAAGGGGAGTTTGTTTACCTTGTTGGGAAAACAGGAACGGGCAAAAGCAGTTTGTTAAAAACGCTTTATGGCGAGCTATCACTACAACATGGTATGGGCTCTGTGGTTGGGTTTGACTTAAAAGATATGGACTGGAAAAAAGTTCCTTTTTTACGTCGAAATTTAGGTGTGGTATTCCAGGATTTTCAATTATTAACCGACCGTAATGTGCATGAAAATTTGCGTTTTGTGCTGCAAGCAACTGGTTGGAAGGATGAACGTTTGATTGAAGAAAAAATCAATGACGTATTGGATAAGGTGGGCCTTAAAAGCAAGGGGTTTAAAATGCCATTTGAAATGAGTGGCGGCGAGCAGCAGCGCGTTGATATTGCGCGCGCACTATTAAATTCGCCTAAATTAATTTTAGCGGATGAGCCTACCGGTAATTTAGATCCTGAAACAAGTGATGAAATTATGCAGCTACTAATTCAAATTGCAAAAGATTATGGTACAGCTGTAATTATGGCTACACATGATTTTATTGTCATTAATAGGTATCCATCACGAATCTTAAAAACAGAGGGCGGTAAAGTGTTGGATAGCGGTGCGCTGTAAATGATCTAGTGTGAAAAATTGATTAGGTCCAAATTAGTGTGGTACATTCTTTAGCCAATATATCGTTTGTTTTTTCTGCGGCAATCAATTTTTTTCTTGTTTCTATTTCCTCTTCCGAAAAAGGGTGATGATACAGCTGAACAATTATTTCTTGAAAGGCATTTGCTGAAGATCCCTGATGGTAAGTTGCTGCTAGCGAACTGTTAACCACTTTTGTATTTGTTAAACAGTGTCTGCCACGTTTTATGCCTTCAATTAACGCTTCGTCAGCTACATTTTTTATAAAAGATGGCTGGAGTATAATTTGTGCTTTTTCAATCATGTCCTGACGCTCCGTGATAGAAGGGTTGGCAACAATGCATGTGTGAGGCTGCTTGTGGGCGAGCGCCACCAATGACGGTGTGGGGTTGTTACCGGTAATTACAAATGGGACTTTAAGGTTATGAAATACATGCGTTAATAGCCAGCGAGCAGTTTTGTGTGTTGCAGCGTCTGATAAGTTGCCTTGAAAGAGGCAGTAATTGCCAAGTCCAGTTTTGGATGAAATATTATTGCTACTTGATGTAAATGGTGCTAAAATTTGAATATTCCCATTTAAAAAAAGATCTTCCAGATTTTTTTTGGTTGCGCCAGATGTCGCAATCCACGAAACCCGTTGGTTTATTTTTTTGAGTATCCTTTTGGAGAGTATAGACTCTCTTTGATAAAAGAGTTTTTTTAATGGCGCAATGGTCCGCTCTTGCAGGTAACTAAAATAACTGGGTGCATAGGTTAGTATGCGCACCCAAATTTTTCTATGTTCCAGATCTTTCGATAAAGCTAAGCCTGAGGGTCCCATACCTTCGATTAATATGGGGTAATTGTTGGCCGTGAGATTTTGAATAAGCATTTGATTGAGGAACTTGCCAGTTGCATAAGGCGCCGAAAATGAAAAATTTCGATGTCCTTTATTGATGGTATAGGTTGTAACAGTCTTACAAATTTTAAATAGTTGCGGGTGGGTTGCTGCGTTAATGGTTGGGTTATTCGGAGTGTCTATTGTTGTGTCTTGGTCACAAAAAGTAAACAGATGCACATCAATACCTGACCCCGACAATGCCTCTATTAGCCAGTAGGTTTGCTGCGCGTCACCAAGGGTGTTTGGGCAGGGTAGGTATCCAGATATAATGTTTAGGCTTCTTTGCATGGGGGTATAAATCCAACAACAAGTTGCTCCATTGATTGTTCGCTTATATGCGTAAATGAGCGCCGTTTGTATTGACAAACGGGGGAATTTACAGGTCTAATTCTAACTTTTTTTCCACCAAACTCAACTCATTTTTTATTCCATCAAAAGCTCATAAATATATGATATACAATATGTTATAGCTACCTTGTTGTTCATTAAATTTATCTAAATTTAACTTCTCCACCTCTTATTAACAGCCCTGCAATTTTTACCATCATTTCTACTCGTTTTGGTGTAAGTTCGCGGGTATTAAAAGAATAGAAAAGTGAGATTAAAATCGTTAGAAATCAAAGGGTTCAAAAGTTTTGCTGACAAAACAGTGGTAACATTTGACGAAGGGATCACTGGGATTATTGGACCCAATGGTTGTGGAAAAAGTAATATTATCGATAGCATTAGATGGGTTATTGGTGAGCAAAAAATATCGGCACTAAGAAGTGAAAATCTCGACGCCCTCGTTTTCAATGGTAGTAAAACAAGAAGTGCAAGTGGACTCGCAGAAGTGAGTTTGACTTTTGAAAACACTAAAAATTTGCTTCCTACCGAGTTTAGCACCGTAACCGTTACGCGCAGGTTTTATAAAAATGGCGAGAGCGAGTACCGCCTTAACGACGTAAGTTGTCGTTTAAAAGACATCCACAATTTGTTTTTGGATACTGGTGTTAGTACCGATAGTTATGCCATCATCGAATTAGGTATGGTGGATGATATCATCAAGGACAAAGAAAATAGCCGTCGAAGAATGCTTGAGCAAGCAGCGGGTATTACCATTTACAAAACCAGAAAAAAGGAAGCTAAAAATAAATTAGATGCCACTGAGCAAGATTTAGCCCGTATCGAAGATTTGTTGTTTGAAATCAACAACCAATTAAAGACCCTCGAAAATCAGGCAAAAAAAGCGGAAAAATATTTTGAAATCAAGGGTGAGTTTAGAGAAGTTTCAATCGAGCTTGCTAAAGCAGCGCTCGAAGGTTTCAATATTACGTATAAAGAGCTCAATGAGCAACAAGACCTTGAGGTAAACAAGCGTGTGCAGTTAGAAGCTGAAATTGCGGTAGAAGAAGCAGCACTTGAACAAGAAAAAGTAGGTTTTATTGAAAAAGAGCGTGCCCTTCAGAGCATGCAGCAGGCTTTTAACGATTTACTCCAAAATTTGCGTGGTAAAGAAAACGATAAAAACTTAGCCACTCAAAAGCTACACTACCTCAAAGAAAAAGAAACCAATTTAAAAGAGTTTTTAGATAAGGCGACCGGCCAGGTAAAAACCATTGGTGATTCTATCGAATACACACAAATTCAAGTTGGCGAAGAAGAGGCAAAATTAGCAGAGTTACAAGACGCTGTAGAAAATGCAAAGCTTGATATCGAAAACAAGCGCCGTAATTTTGATGAACGCAGATCAGGTGTAGACGCCCTAAGAAATGAGTTTCAACAAATTCAGAGAGGACAGTTTGACGCCGAAAAAAAGGTAGCTGTAGCAGATACTTCTATTCAAAATTTACAAAGAGCTCAAACGCAGTTAACCGACGAGCAGTCTCAACGTGCTCAGCAGTTAACACAGTTGCAAGATGCACTTATAGAAAAAGAAGAAAGCCTAGCAGACAAGCGTAATGTATTAGCTGACTTACAAGCGCACCAAGAAAAAACAAAGTCTAGTATTTTTGAAACACAGCAAGCGCTTGAAGTGCTTCGTGGAGAGCTTGCCGAAGAAAATAGAAAATTAGACGCTAAGCGTAACGAATACAATTTACTTAAAAGTTTAATGGACTCTATGGAAGGTTATCCTGAGAGCATTAAATTTTTACACAACAACCCAGATTGGAACCATTCGGCTCCGATTCTTTCTGACATCATTTATGTAAAGGAAGAATTTAGAGCAGCCGTTGAAAACGTTTTGGAGCCTTACCTAAATTATTATGTGGTAAACAGTTTACAAGAAGGTTTGCAAGCGGTTCATTTATTGGATGCCAATCAAAAAGGTAAAGCCAACTTTTTTATGTTGGATAAGTTTGCCGATTTTAGATCAGAAAGTTCACAACCGGCTGGCACATTTGCTGCACTCGATGTAGTAGAAGTAGACGAGCAATACAAAAAATTAGCACAGTACCTTTTATCGAATGTATACATCGCCGAAAACGAAGATGCTATTAATAACAGCAATGGCGCCATTGTTCTAGAAAAAACGGGCAAATTTGTAAAAGGTAAATACACATTAACTGGTGGTAGCGTTGGTTTATTTGAAGGTAAAAAAATTGGCCGTGCTAAAAATCTCGAAAAATTAGCAGAAGATATTACCGATCAGGAGTCTGTGGTTAATCTATTAAAATCAGATATTCAGTTTAAGCACAACGAAGTCATTGCTTTTAATGATCAATTAAAAGAGGGTAACATCAAGCAAACTGAATCTGAAATTAACCAGCTTACCAACGAAGTTTTTGCGGTTAAAAATAGAATTGAAAATTTACAAGCCGCAAGCTTAACTGCTACAGACCGCCTGGCAGATATTGAAGCACGTTTGGGAGATGAGCACGATGCCATTTCAGAAACGCGTGCTTTGCTTCATGAACTTAATGATAGTTTACAAGCAACAGCAGCGCAGGTTAGCCTTGTTGAGCAGGATTATCAATTAGCTGAACAGGCTTATAACGAAGCTTCTACCGCATACAACGAAACCAATATCACCTTTACACGTCAGCAAAGTAAGATCACCACACTCAAGCAGGAATTATTATTCAAAGAAAATCAGTTGAGTGAACTTATTGCTCAAATTGAATCCAATACTTCGCAGTTATCTGAGGCATCAACTGATATTACAGAAGGTGCTGCTGCACTTGCTGCGTCTGAAACGCTTTTATTAGAGCTCATGCAACAAAAAGAAGTAGAGGAGCAAAAATTAAATGAAGCAGATCAGGCTTACTATAACTTACGAAATGCACTTCAAGAAAAAGAAAGTGAACTTCGTTTAAAGTCTAAGAGTAAGGAAATGATAGATCATTTGGTGACAGAAATTAAAGACAAATTAAACAACTTGAAACTACAATTAGCGGGTATGAAAGAACGCCTAAGTGTAGAATTTAAAGTTGAACTAGATGATATTTTAGACCAGCCTCGTACTTCTGAAACGCCACTTGAAGAACTTCAAAATACTTCTGAGCGTATGCGTAAGCGCCTCGAAAATATGGGTGAGGTAAACCCTACCGCTATTGAGGCCTACACAGAAATGCGCAAGCGTTACGACTTTATATTAGAGCAAAAGAATGACCTTGTGTCGGCTAAAGAATCTTTACTTCAAACGATTCAGGAAGTGGAAGCAACCGCTAACCAACAATTCCTTGAAACCTTCAATAAAGTAAGGGAAAACTTCCAAAAAGTATTTAAAGCGTTATTTACCGAAGAAGATACCGCCGACATGGTACTTGTAGATCCTACCAACTTAGCAGATACGGGTATTGATATTGTGGCAAAGCCTAAAGGCAAGCGTCCATCATCCATTACACAGCTTAGTGGAGGAGAAAAAACATTAACGGCCACTGCATTACTATTTGCTATCTATTTAATTAAGCCTGCACCATTCTGTATTTTGGATGAGGTGGATGCGCCATTAGATGATGCCAACGTAGGTAAGTTTACGCAAATGATTAAGAAATTTAGCGACAACTCACAGTTTATTATTGTAACACACAATAAGCAAACGATGGGTGCGGTAGATGTTATTTATGGTGTAACGATGCAAGAGCCAGGTGTAAGTAAGCTTGTGCCTGTAGACTTTAGAAGCCTCACTAATTAAAGCGGTTGTTAAGGTCGGTTTTCATACTCTACTTAATTTGTTTTGGGTGTTATATTTTGTTTACA
>JBIIZN010000116.1:0-4644 GCA_044346275.1 Sediminibacterium sp. | reverse complement strand
ATTAGCATTGGTAGGAAAAACCTACCCATTATTAAACTCACTGATCGCATAAAGGCCTTTAAATATTAAGTTAGGGTCGGCAAATATCCTGTTTTTTAAGTGTGGTACAAAATAAGGCATATCACCCCCGGTTAAGAGCACGTTAAAGTTGCTGTATTTTTCGGCGTATGCCTCAATAATACCGTCAATTTCCTTGGCCATCCCCAGTATTACCCCCGAAAGCAGGTTGGTTTTGGTGTCATATCCTACTAATGGGAACTGGTTTTGGGCCTCAATAAGGGGTAAAAGGGCGGTTTGCTCGTGCATGGCCCTAAAGCGCATATTCATGCCCGGCGAGATACTCCCCCCTAAAAATTCGTGGTATTTATTGGTAAAGTTGTAGGTAATGCAGGTTCCTAGGCCAATGGCCAGGTTGTGCTTGCCTCCAAATAGGTCTACAGCCGCCGAACAAATGGCTAGCCTGTCGGCTCCAATGGTTTCCGGCTTACCTACGGGCGTGGTAATGGGTAATTTGCTGGCATGACCCAACATATGAAATTTGGCTGCACCCTCTAACTGCGCCTCTAGCCCCTCTCGGTGCTTGATCACAGACGATAAAATAATTTTAGTAGGATGGTGGTTTTGAAGTAATTCGTCGATGCTCTCCACCGAATCATCGGTTAAATGAATGGTTTGCTGCAGGTCTCGACCTTCAAAAACAGCACATTTAAGCCGGCTGTTACCAAAATCAAAGCAGAGGGTTCTTTCCATAAATGAAGCATTGGTGTCTACCAGGTTCAAAAATAATGCTTTTGTCTAGCTTGATACACTATTTACTTGGATAGCCTGCAATTTCACGGTTACTTTGTAGCCATGAAAATTAGTGGCTTTACCATTATTAAAAATGCAGTAATCAACGACTATCCCATTCTGGAAGCCATCACTTCTATTTTACCCGTGGTAGACGAGATGATTGTACTGGTAGGAAAATCTGAAGACGATACCCTTGGACTCATGCGCTCGATCGGTGATTCAAAAATAAAAATTTACGAATCTGAGTGGGATCCTAATTTAAGAAAAGGCGGTGCTGTGTTAGCCGTAGAAACCAATAAAGCGTTTGCGCTCATAGATCCAAACAGTACTTGGGCTTTTTATATTCAGGGCGATGAAGTGGTGCATGAAAAATACCACGCTGCTATAAAAGCGGCATGCGAACAATATAAAAACGATACCCATGTAGAAGGACTACTTTTTGATTATGTACATTTTTATGGTACGTATGATTATGTGGGTGATAGTAGAAAATGGTACAATAAAGAAGTGCGCGTTGTTAGAAATAAAAAAGAAATAAGCGCTTACAAAGACGCACAAGGTTTTAGAAAAGGCACAACTAAAATTGATGTAAAGCCCATAGCAGCAAGTGTTTACCATTATGGATGGGTTAAAAGTCCTGCGCAAATGGCAAAAAAAGTACAAAACTTTAGTGCTCTTTGGCATTCGGATGCAGAGCTTGCCCAAATTTTAAAAGACAACCAGCACTGGGATTTTACGGCCTACGATTCACTCGAAAAATTTACGGGTACGCATCCTATTGTTATGCAGCCTCGTATTGGTAGACAAAACTGGAAAATTGAAATTGATACAACGCGCAAAAATTTTTCTTTCAAAGACCGCATCTTGTATTACTTCGAAAAATTAACGGGCATTCGTTTATTTGATTTTAGTAATTTTAAAATCATTAAATAATACCGATGAATAACGCACAGGAAATAGCAACAGGCATTATAGCTGGAGATTTTAAATCTTTGGCCAGGGGTATTTCTTGGGTCGAAAACGAAGTGGAAGGTTATCAGCAGTTATTGCATATAACACCTTCACATAAATGTGCTGTTACCGGGATTACAGGCCCTCCGGGTGCCGGGAAAAGTACACTGGTAGACGCTTTAATTGCGAACTGGGTAGCAGCCGGAAAAAAAGTAGGGGTGCTATGTGTAGATCCTTCTTCTCCGTTTAATTTAGGCGCCTTACTTGGCGACCGGATTAGAATGAGCGAGTGGTACAACCATACTGGTGTTTACATTCGTTCGCTGGCAAGTAGAGGTGCGCTGGGTGGACTACATACACATATTTTAGAAATAACACAGCTCATGCAGTTGGCCGGTTTTGATGAAATCATTGTAGAAACGGTGGGTGTGGGACAAAGTGAAATTGAAATTGCAGGACTTGCAGACACCACCGTTGTTGTTGTGGTTCCAGAAGCTGGCGATGAAGTGCAAACCATGAAATCTGGCATCATGGAAATCGCACATATTTTTGTGGTTAACAAAAGTGACCGTCCAGAAGCAGATCAATTTGTACATCATTTAAAACAAATGATGGCGCCAAGTTTTTCAAATACAACGTATCAAATTCCAATTATAAAAACAATTGCTGCACAAAAAACGGGCATACCAGAATTAGCGGAAGCCATTGCAGCACATCAGCTTCAGCTGCAGGATCCAACTAGAAAAAACTGGTTACTTACACAAAAAGCGCTTCGATTGATTCAGCAAAAAAGAATGCAAGATATAAATGCTACTGCATTATTAGAAGCGATTACGGCAAAGTCGCTGGATCCTCAATTTAATATTTTTGAATTTGTTCAAGCATACTAATAATGGGTACCATGGAAAATAAAAATCCTACAGTAGCCGTTGTTGTTGCCACTTATAATGGCGCCACTTATTTGCGCGCACAATTAGAAAGTATTGTACAGCAAACCTATAAGCCAAGTCAAATTATTATTGTAGACGACGCTTCTGTAGATGATACCATTACCATCGCGCATACATTTGCAGCGCATCATCCGGAAGTAATGGTGGTGCAAAATGAAACTAGACTTGGCTATATCAAAAATTTTGAGAAGGGAATGCTACTTACAAACGCTTCTTATGTTGCGCTAAGTGATCAAGATGATATTTGGGTACCGCATAAAATTGAGATGCTCATACATGCCATTGGAGATCAAATGCTAGCCTACTCCGATTCTGAACTGATAGATGCAAATGGAGATTTATTGCATAAAAAAATGTCAACAATAAAAAACCAATTGGCGTATCATACACCTATCATGTATACGATTGGCGCCTGGGCCCCGGGTCATGCCATGCTCTTTAAAAAAGAATTAATAGATAAGGCGGCTCCTTTTCCGGCCCTTGTTACACATGACTTTTGGCTGGGTTTTGTGGCTACTTGTTACAGCACTGTGGTGTATGTAAATGAACCGCTAGTGCATTATAGGCAGCATACGCAAAACGCCATTGGTGCCGACACCACAAAAAACAAAACCGCGTCAATAAGCATGGCGCAAAAAAAACAAAAAGCGCGTGCACGCATGGAATTACTATACAATAAAGTAAAAGAGGCGGGACATCAACACGCGGGGGTTTTTGAAAAAATCAATAACAGTTACGCTAATTTTTCGCTTATCAATAATTATAACCGCGCCAAATTATTTTTTGATTACCGAAATTTAATACTCGCGTATAAAAAAAAGTCGGCGCTACTTAAACTATTGTTTGCTGTAAAAATGTTTTTTAAAATTGATTAGCAAAAAACTGGACTTGCAACCTTTTTATAAAATTTTTTACATGCACACGTATAGGTACGCTAGCTTCTGGAAGTGGTCCCGTAAATTTTTCGCCCCTGCGTAAATAGTATTTAGACAATGTGCTAGAGGTAAATCCCCATTTTTTGATGAATGTAAAATAGCCTTTGTTGCGTTTTACGCGTTTTACAGAAACAGACCCAAAGTGGTACACCCTACTTTCAGAAATACCTCTAAATAGCCTTACGCCTGCATTCCAGAGCTTCATAGAAAAATCAGGATCGGAGTACATGCCCGGGCTAAACTCGTTACTGTAACCACCTACAGCGTCCCAAGTATCTACATGTACAATATTTGGGGGCCAGGTAGCACCCTGCCAATCCTGCATGGGAAGTGACGCGTAATTTTCTAATAAATTGGCTTCATTAAAAGAAGTAATGTCTTTTCCAAAATCATATTGAATAGAACAATTACTCTGTGCTTTTAATTCGATAGCCGTGCTTGAAAAAAAGAAAAGGTTATGTTTTGTTTCTTCAATCGCTTTTGCAAGTGGCGCATCCCAATTCGGACACACATACATATCATCATTAATATATAACAAGTAATTTGTTGTTACGAGTGTTCGGCAACTATTTAATGCATAACAAACACCTATATTATTTTTACTATATGAATAACTAATATCCGCTTGTGTTTTAACCCAATCCAGCGTGCCATCAGCGCCTTCATTAACATGAACAATAATTTCATGTGTGTACATAGAATTTTTTCTAATACTATCAATGCACAATTGCAAATAAGCTAGATTGTTCCAACTAGGTATTACAATCGAGAACTTTGCATTTGTAGCCGTGTTGCCCTTTACTTTTTCTATATTTACATGCATACATGAACGACTTGAACCTTAAAAGTAAAAAGAGTTGACGAAACCGCCTATTTCAGTTGTTCTTTGTACCTATAATGGTGCAAAATATATTGAAGCGCAACTGGCTTCTATCATAGCGCAAACCTATGCGGTTGCTGAAATTATTGTGGTTGACGATGTTTCTACTGATGATACCATGGCAGTGGTAGAGCGC
>JBIIZN010000115.1:0-4649 GCA_044346275.1 Sediminibacterium sp. | reverse complement strand
ACAGTCAATCCGATATTGATCGGCTCTATCAGGTGATAGCCGAGCTTCAGCAAAAAGGGCGCCTTTAGGCGCCCTTTTTATGTACGTACTTTTTCAAGCACTAAAAATTCTTCTGCATATATTTTGCATCAAGCCCAGCAGCATCTATTGGATTGGTGCCAGTAAACGCTTCCTGCTCCACAAAAAAAGTTTCTAGCCCATATTTAGCGCCGGCTTTTAATACCTTTTTAAAATCGATGGTACCAGTGCCTAACACACAAGACTCGTGTCCGTTATTAGCCGTTTTTGTGAGGTCTTTTACGTGACATAATTTAAAACGGTTGGGGTATTTTTTTAACCACCTAATTGGATCTTCGTTTGCTGCATTCACCCAGTAAATATCCATTTCAAAATCTACAAGAGAAGGATCAGTGCCCTGCATCATTACATCTTGTGGCATTTGACCATCCATTGGAATAAATGAATAATCATGATTATGATACGCAAATTTAATGCCGTGCTTTTTTGCAATTTTACCAGACGCATTAAACTCATCTGCAAATGCTTTGTAATTATCTAAACTTTTTTGTGTGCCCTTGTGCGGACAAATCAAATACTTCATACCAATAGCTGCAGCTTGTTCCGATTTTTTATCAAAATTAGTAAGGTTATCACAGTGACTTGAAACAATTTTCATACCTAAACTATCGAGGTAAGATTTAAACCCAGTATGACCCATACCCCAAAACATACCTTGAGGGCCTTCGTAACTTTCAATTTGTTTGTATCCAAAACTTGCAAGCTTTGCAAGCGTGCCTTTGGCATCTTCCATCATATTTTCTTTAACCGTCCAAAGCTGAATACCAAAGTTTGGAATTTTAAATCCAGCGGGCGCATCCAAAAAACTCGCCTTTGTTAAAAAAGGCAAGCTTAATGCAGCCGCAGCAAAAGAACCGTTCCGTAAAAAATCTCTTCTATTAATAGACATCAAATAAATAATTTAAAATTAAAAAATGTTGCGGCTTCAAAAAAAATCGAAGTTTAGGTTGCCCAAGCTTTATCACCTTTTTTGTAAGGCACACAACCTTCATATTTACCCGGAATGGCAACATACCTAAGTGCTTGTGTAGCGCCTATTTCAGAGCTAAAGTAACCCCAAAGCGTAAGTTGTTTGATCATGGTAAAATGATGGGTAGGCTGATCTTCTTTTTTTGTTTCTTGGTATTTTTTGGCTTCTGCATCCAAATCAACAATCATTTTTTGTTGTGCGTCGGGTGCAGCTGCTTTAAATTTTGTTGCGAGCGCAGCGAGTCCGTCTTTAAATACTTTTTGATCTTTTGCATCGTAACAATCTGTTACAATCACGCCCATAAACTCTCCTACTTTGGCAGCTTTTGCACCTGGCGTGTTAGTGGTAGGAATAATAATTTCTGCGATGTCGTTTAACAAGCTCATATCTGCAGCAGATAATACACCTGCGGCAGCATCTGGGTTTGCTTTACAACCGCTCAAAAAAGCAGATGATCCAATAATAGTCCCTCCTAGTAGTAGGGCAACACTTGATAAGGCTTCTCTTCTATTCATGGTTATTGATTGATAAATTATACATCACAAATTTTAATCGCTTGCTTTAGAGAAGCAAGTGGATCTTTGGACGCTGGAATAAATTCTTGCGCTACATATTTATTAAACCCAGTAGCTACTATGGCTTTCATGATAGCCGGGTAATACAACTCCTGTGTATCATCAATTTCATGACGCCCAGGTACACCCGCTGTGTGGTAATGACCAATGTATTCGTGGTAGGTATTGATGGTATGAATCACATCTCCTTCATCTACCTGCATATGGTAAATATCGTAGAGTAATTTAAAATTAGGCGAACCAATTTTTTTACAAAGCGCTACACCCCAAGCTGTTCTATCACACATATAATCTTTGTGGTCTACTTTACTATTGAGGAGTTCCATAATAATCGTAACACCTCTTTTTTCGGCGTGGGCCATAATTTGTTTTAGACCTTCGGCACAGTTTTCAAGACCAGTTGCATCATCAAGGGTAGCTGTTCTATTACCACTAAAACAAATTAAATTGGTGTAACCTGCATCAGCAACTAAATCGATGTGCTCATTGTATTTTTGAATCAGTGTTGCATGGTTGGTTTTATCGGCCCAACCTTTTGTTAAACTAATTTCGGCACCATTACACATGGTAGATACAAGTCCGTATTTTTTTAGTATTGGCCATTCAGAAGGGCCAATTAAATCTATTCCTACAAGACCCATTTCTTTGGCTGCTTTACATAGGTCTTCAAGTGGTATACCACTAAAGCACCAACGACATACCGAGTGGTTGATATTGCCTTTTAATCCTTTATCCATAGGTATTTCAGGGTTAGGTGTTGCGGCAGATGCGAGTGATCCAAGCGCGCTACTTGCTGCAAAGGTAGCAGCACCTGCTACCATATTTTTAATTACGTTTCTTCTATTATTAGACATTGTTTTTATTTTAAAATTTTAAGCGGCTACTTTGTTTTTATTACGCATGTATAAAAATAAACCCGCAAATGCTACTGATAAAAATACTGGAATCAAAAGTGTAGTATTTAATACGGCCTGGCCTGCCTGAGCTGGCAGCAATAACTTCTTCAACCCATCGTAATAATCACCCATAAATATCGTATATACCGATACCCCAAACATACCAGCACCACCCATAAGGTTTAAACCTACGGCGCCTGTTTCTGGTAAATTTTCTGCAACAAAACCAAGCATGGTGGGCCAGAAATAACACACACCCATACCAAAAACAACCGCACCTACAAATAACATGTTACCGGTTGTGTGTCCCATAATATAAAGTCCTAGCGCCGAAAATACCGCAGAAAAAAATAAAACACCCGTTGGTGAAAACCGGTGTACCACTGGTCCTGCAAGGCCACGTCCTATCACCATAATTCCTGTTTCAAGGGTTAATAATAAAAGCGCATTATCAGAAACATTTTTAAGTAACACATCAATCCACTGACTTGGAAATAATTCGGTAATGGCGGTACCAAACATGAGCACAATCATAAAAATAAATAGTGGGTTAAGCAAGGACTTATACATCGCGGCGGTAGAAATACCACTCGCCACACGCTCTGTAACCGGAAAATCTAATTTGCTAAAAAAGTATCCATAGAGTAGTGTTGGAATAACCATCAGTCCTACCTGCACCTGCCAACCGATACCCGCTTTACTTAAAAAGTAAACAATGAGTGAGCCAATTACAATTCCACCCGGAAACCACAAATGAAAGTGGTTGAGTTTAGTGGTTTTATCATCTGGATAAATCGTTGCCACCAGTGGGTTACAAGCTGCTTCGACGGTTCCATTGGCAATACCAATACAAAGTGTAGAAATAAATAAACTCCAATACCCCCCCGCAAATACGGTTAATAAAATACCTGCTAAATGAAATACAAAGGCCACCAATAACAATTTTTTCATACCAATGATATCCACTACAAAACCTCCTATGATAACCGCTAATGGAAAGCCCCAAAAGGCAGTAGCAGTAATAATTCCGAGCTGTCCCTGATCTAACTTAAACTCTTTACCTAATTGGTCTAAAATGCCCGCTCTAATTCCAAAAGACAAGGAAGTAACCAAAAGTGCTAAGCAGCTGGCAATAAAGAGTGGCTGCTTTTGAATGTTGTTTTGCATAATCGTAAATCGTTCGTGATAAATTCTATTCAATAAATGTAATTTTTTTATTTTAAATGTTGACCGATAAAATTTACTTTTAGTTCCACAATTTAAAATTGATCAAACATGAACAGAAAATTAAGAATGGGTATGGTAGGCGGTGGTAAAGATGCCTTTATTGGCGCTATACATAGGCTTGCAGCCAATATGGATGGACTCATAGAACTCTGTTGTGGTGCGCTTAGCATCAATCCTGAAGTTGCCAAAGATTCAGGCGCTTCCTTGTTTTTACCCGAGCATCGTACTTATTTAACCTACGATGAAATGATTACTAAAGAAAGCCAGCTTCCAGCTTCTGAAAGAATGGATTTTGTAACCATTGTAACGCCCAATTTTGCACACTTTGCACCTGCCATGATGGCCCTTGATCATGGGTTTCATGTAGTCATAGAAAAACCAATTGCTTTTACCCTCGACGAAGCCAAGCAACTACACCAAAAAGTGCAGGAAACAGGGCTTACGCTTTGCCTCACACATACCTACTCTGGTTACCCGCTTGTTAAACAAGCAAAGGCTATGGTAGCGGACAATGTATTTGGAAAAATTAGAAAAGTGTGGGTAGAATATCCGCAGGGCTGGCTTAGTAAATTAAGTGAGCGTGAAGGCAATGCACAAGCCGCGTGGAGAACTGATCCTAAAAAATCGGGTAAAGCAGGTTGTATGGGTGATATTGGAACACATGCAGCACACCTTGCCGAATATATAACGGGCGCTCAAATCACACAACTCTGTGCCGATTTAAATGCTATGGTAGAAGGTCGTATGCTAGATGATGATGGTAATGTACTCTTACAATTTAGCAACGGTGCTAGAGGTGTATTAATGGCATCGCAGGTTGCCGCTGGTGAAGAAAACGCATTAAAAATTAGAATCTACGGCGAAAAGGGTGGGCTAGAATGGGCGCAACACGACCCTAACACA
>JBIIZN010000032.1:0-15100 GCA_044346275.1 Sediminibacterium sp. | reverse complement strand
AGACTTGATGAAGTGTTGTATAAATTTAAAGACTTACACACCGTAGGTATAAAACCCTGCGCCTGATTTAACGCCTAGTTTTTTATCTGCTACCATACTTACTAGTAATGGACATGGTGCATATTTTTCTTCTTTGAATCCTTCGTGCAAAACCTCTAATATGCTAAGGCAAACATCGAGCCCAATAAAATCGGCGAGTTGAAGTGGCCCCATTGGATGCGCCATACCAAGCTTCATAATCGTGTCTATCGATTCTTTGGTGGCAACACCTTGATGTAATGCATAAATAGCCTCATTGATCATGGGCATTAAAATCCTATTGGCAATAAATCCGGGAAAATCATTGACCACACAAGGTACTTTTAAAAGCACTTTACTCAGTTCAACAATGGTGTCTGAAACATCTGCGCTCGTTTCTTTTCCGTTGATGATTTCAACGAGTTTCATGATTGGTACTGGGTTCATAAAATGCATACCAATAATCTGTGCAGATCTTTTGGTAACGCTAGCAATTTCAGAAATAGAAATAGAAGATGTGTTACTTGCTAAAATAGCATGTGCTGGTGCAGCAGTATCTAGTGCTTCAAAAATTGAAAGTTTAATGGCTTTATTTTCGGTCGCAGCTTCTACTACTAAATCGGCGTTAGATACAGCTGTAGCAAGGGTTGTGCTCGTTGTTAAGTGTGCAAGTGCAGTTTCTTTTTGAGCGGCCGTAATGGTTTCTTTGGTTACCAAACGGTCTAGATTTTTTTGAATGGTCGCAAGCGCTTTTTCGAGTTGCGTACTATTGGTATCTAATAGCGTTACATGAAACGCATGTGTTGCAAATACTTGTGCAATACCATTTCCCATGGTGCCTGCACCAACAACGGTTACATTTTTTATAGTAGACATAAAACTATTTTTTTCGCTTATAATCGCCACGTTTCCAAGACTGAATAAAATCTGCCCAAGCTGCTGGATTTAAAATATTCATGGGTGGAATTTGTCCAGCATAATAATATTTATTGGCTTGTTGACGCAACTGATAATTGACTGCTTCTCTACCATCGGAAGGTAGGGAGTTGAGTAAAATTCTATTGCGGGCTTCGTCGGTATTTTTTCTAGCAACCTCGTACATGTCATCGTTTACTTTGTTGTTTACAAAGTCTCTTTCAAACTGTTCGCGTGTAGGTCTTGGTTTTAAAATAGTGGCGGGTAAATAAACGGTATCACTTACCATGAGTTGAATAACGCTATACTGATTTTCGGTAAGGTTAGCTGGAATATCAATGCGTCTATCTTTGAAACCTACGCATGAAAAAGTGATTTTGTCACCCTTTAAAACAGCAATCGAAAACACCCCATCTGGGCTCGTAATGGTACCTCTTCCTTTGCCTTCTACAATGATACTGGCAGATGGAATTGCTCTTAAGCTATCGGCGGTCATTACTACCCCATAGAGTTGTACAACCGAGTCTCTGTAGGACGTGTTTTGTGCCTTGGCCTTGCTAAGGCCAAAAAAGACAATTCCAATAAGAAGGATGGGTAGCATTTTATTCATCGGCTCAAAAATACGAATGGTTTTGACAATAAAAAGTCAATAAATGGGCTTGTTTATGGCAAAGTAAGGGCTACAGCAATTAACTTTGTACACTTCTAGCTTATTTTAACAAAAACTTGCGTGACCATGACCGAAGAAGCGATTTTACAGGCCCTTAGTAATGTACAGGAGCCCGATTTAGGAAAAGACCTTGTCACCTTAAATATGGTGAAAGATGTGAAAATTAATGGCAACGATGTGAGTTTTACCATTGTGCTTACAACGCCTGCTTGCCCCATGAAAGACATGATGCGCACGGCCAGTGAAAATGCGGTTAAATTACTTGTTAACAAAGAGGCCAATGTGCACGTAAACTTTACAGCCAATACCACTTCTACCCGTAAAGAAAATTTACAAATATTGAGTGGTGTTAAAAATATTATTGCAGTGGTGAGTGGTAAAGGGGGTGTCGGCAAAAGCACCGTTTCTGCAAATATTGCACTTGCTCTTGCAGAAGGTGGCGCTAGTGTAGGACTTATGGATGCCGATATTTATGGACCTAGTGTTCCGATCATGTTTGGTGTGCGTGGTGCGCGTCCAATGATGAAAGATATTGATGGCAAAGGATACATAGTTCCACTCGAAAAATACGGTATTAAATTAATGAGTATAGGATTACTTGTTGATGAAAAAAATGCAGTGGTTTGGAGAGGTCCAATGGCAAGTAGCGCCATCAAACAATTTGTTACAGAAGTAGACTGGGGCCCACTCGATTATTTAATTATTGACATGCCACCAGGCACTGGAGATATTCATTTGACGCTGATGCAAACCGTTCCGGTAACAGGTGTGGTGATTGTTACAACCCCGCAGGCCGTGGCTCTTGCTGATGCTAAAAAAGGTATTGCGATGTTTGGTCAGGCTCAAATTAATGTGCCTATTATTGGACTCGCCGAAAACATGGCTTATTTTACGCCAGAAGAATTGCCTAACAACAAATATTATTTGTTTGGAAAAGAGGGCGGTAAAAAATTAGCCGAAGAATATGACCTTGCATTTTTAGGTCAAATTCCGCTAGTACAATCTATTAGAGAAGGGGGTGATGAAGGCGTTCCTGCCATGATGGGCACCGATGAAATTAGTAAGCAAGCTTTTAGAAATATTACAGCGCAAGCAGTAAGAAATATTGCCATCAGAAATGCGGGCGTACCTGCAACACAGGTGATTAAAACAGAAGTGTAAGCATGAAAAAAATCATCATTACTTTAGACGGATATTCTTCATGTGGTAAAAGTACCCTTGCCAAACAAATGGCGTCGCATTTAAACTATGTGTTTATTGATAGTGGTGCTATGTATAGGGCTATTACACTTTATTTTATCAGACACCGTATTGATGTCACAAATTCGGATGCAGTTATTGAAGCCCTTACACATATTCATTTAGCATTTAAACTCAATGAACAAACAGGTAGGGCAGATATGTATTTGAACAACGAAAATGTAGAGGAAGAAATTAGAGGATTAGAAGTAAGCAACAATGTAAGCCAACTAGCCGCCCTTGAGCCCGTGCGCATTTTTAGTGTTGCACAGCAGCAATTAATGGGCATGCAAAAAGGCATTGTTATGGATGGAAGGGATATTGGTACGGCTGTTTTTCCGGAAGCCGAGCTTAAAATATTTGTGACGGCTTCTCCGGAAGTGCGCGTTGAGCGCCGTTACCAGGAGCTGGTAGCAAAAGACCCCGCTATAACCAAAGCCGAAATTCAGGCCAATTTAGAAATGCGGGATCATATCGATTCTACCAGGGAGTTTAGCCCTTTAAAACAGGCTCATGATGCGCTTGTTTTAGACAACAGTAACTTAACTAGAGATGAACAACTTGAATTAGCGCTTTCTTGGGCCAAAGAACGAATCGAAAGGGCTTAATTGATTATATTTGATATGCCTATAAAAAAAATGGTCCTTCCGTGGAAACGGAACGACCTTTTTTACGATTGCTTGCCATATGAAACTTGTTGGTACCGTTTAAGAATGAGTACCTATATTTTTAACAGGGAACCTGTTTTTTGCTTTTGTTAGCACAAAGATACATTGTTGTAGTGCTGTTCAAAAACAACTTAATGTTAAGAATATTACGCTTAAATGTATCTTTGTAGCCGCAAAGCCCTGATATTACTGGATTTTTTTGTAAACCCGATATGATGTCCAACCGATTAGTGGATCCTTTATTTCAGTTAATTCACTCCCTTGAAAAGGCGGAGAAGCGGCATTTTAAGCTGTACATCAAAAGAAATTCGGCCAAGGAAGACCTTAAAATCATTCAGCTATTTGATGCGATAGCTGCTTTACCAGAATACGACGATCGGCTATTGCTTAAGAAGTTAAGCTCCATTGAAAAGCCCCAATTGGCCAATTTAAAAACACATTTGTACAAGCAGGTACTGGCTAGTTTGCGCCTTTTAAAAAGCAATGACAGTGTAGATCTTCAACTCCACGAACAATTAGACCATGCGCGCATTTTATATAGTAAGGGTTTGTATCACCAGAGTTTAAAAATTTTGGATAAGGCAAAACTGTTAGCGCAACAATACCATCAAGATAGTTTTTTGATTCAAATTATTTCGCTCGAAAAAAAGATTGAAACCCTGCACATCACTAGAAGTATGAGAGACCGTGCAGGTCAATTAACACTAGAAGCGAATCAGGTGAATGAAAAAAGAAAAGTAATTACCCAGCTTTCAAATTTAGCGCTTCAACTCTATAGTTGGTTTGTGGAGAACGGTCATGCGCGCAACGAAGCAGATGAAATAGGCATTAAAACATTTTTTAAGGAAGCCTTACCTGCTAATGCTGCACAGCTCACCGGATTTTATGAGCGGCTTTATTTATACCAGAGCTATTGCTGGTATGCATTTATTAGGCAAGACTTTATCATGTATTATAAATATGCCCAGCGTTGGTTTGATCTTTTTGAATCCAACAAAGAAATGATTGAGATTGAAACGGGGCATTATATCAAGTCGATGCATATTTTACTCAATGCACATTTTGACCTACGTAATTTTAAAATGTTTGATATTATTTTAGCGCATTTTGAAAAATTTGCATCGTCGGAGCTGCCCAATAAGCACGATATTTTTAGGGTCAATTCATTTGTATACATTAATAGTGCCAAGCTTAACAATCATTTGATGCAGGGCACATTTAAAGAAGCGTTGCAGCATGTACCCGCTTTAACAAAACAACTAAAGGCGCTTGAAATGTATTTAGATCAGCACCGCATTTTAGTATTCAATTATAAAATTGCAACCCTGTATTTTGGCGCTGGTGACTATGCTACTTCTATCGATTATTTAAGGCGTATCATTAATGACCATATAGATTTGCGAGGTGATTTGCAGTGTTATGCGCGCCTACTGCATATGATGGCACATTATGAACTTGGAAATATCGAACTCATCGAAAGTTCACTGATAAAATCGGTGTATAGGTTTATGGCAAAAATGGAAAACCTGACGGTGATAGAAGAGGAGATGTTTGCATTTTTACGCGGTTCTTTTAAAGACCCGTCTCGTAAAGTGACACAGGCATTGCAAGAGTTTTTAGCTAAAGTTAAAAAGTACGAGAAGTCCAGATTTGAAACACGTGCTTTTGCTTATTTAGACGTTATTTCTTGGTTAGAAAGTAAGGTGGAGCATAAAACGATGAGTGAGATTATTTATGCGAAGTATTTGAAGAGCCCGCACCGTTAGAAATGTAGAAAAATTTAGCTTGTAGCAGCCGCATAAGCGATACTTCCACCAACCCATGTTTCGTTTTGATTGTAGCGAACCCCAATCATTTTTCCTTTACTAAGTCTAGCTATGTTAATGGCTGGAAAAGGCCTAGCAGCGGCATCTTCCCACAAATAAAGCAATCTAATTTCTACTTTAGCTGGCGTAGTTGGAGTTTTAATAATGGGGGCGTAGTTTACTTTTTTTTGAAGCATCCAGTTTTGTGGATCCGGTAGGTTTTCAATATCTGATTTAACTACATCAATAATAACGCCTGCTCCCGCAAAAGAAAAGAGTGGCTTGAGTACATAGTTTTCTAGATCTTCTGGAATACATGATAGTTCGTTTACATAATAGCTAGCAGGGATATTTGGATGAAGTAGTAAAGGCATGGTGTATTTACTGATCCGGTAAAACCAGTTGGGGTGTCCGGCCCATTCTACGTTTATGTTTTCAAATAATAGGTGCCCAGCATCTTTTATGTTTTGGGGCATTTGGTCTAGTTCATCAAAAATGATTCGGTTGTAAATTCTTTTGATTTGTATTTTTTCGCCTGCGTTGTTTTTATAAAAAAGGGTTGCGCCTTCTTTGATTACATCGGTGATACAAATCATAGTAACGCCGGTGAAGGCTGCCGTTACGTAAAAATCGATCCTTGTTTTTTGCGTGTGTGGTTTTATTTCGAGTAACACCACATGTTTGGGATCATGATTTCCTACGATTATAGATTGTAGCTTGTGTAGGTAAGTATTTTTAGTAAGCCCACTATAATACGCCGAGAAGGGAGCAGGGATGTTGTAACTACTGCGCATGGCATCATCTAGGAGTACTTGATAGCCAAAAAGGCTTGGGAAACCTTGCATTTCTATGAGTTGCGGGACTGGTTTGTTTTGTTCACTCATGCAAATACCAAAATCAAAAGCTAAAAAATGAGGATGTGCCGTTTGGTTGGGTACCATTTTATTAGCTGGTATTGCAGCGTTTGTTTGTGTCGAAAAATTTGAATCTACAATTTTATCAATGATGTAATCGCAGGTATCCAGCATTTGCTGATTACAAGCTGCGTCTAAAAAAACCGGTGTTTCTGCAACTCTAAAATCGATGGCGCCTTCAAAGTCTTTGTTTAATTCAGATAATAAATGCGTGTATTTGTCATCCGAAAAATGTTGATTGAAAGTATTTCTTTGATCAGGCACCATGGCATTTGAATTTATTGAGCAGCCGCATCATGTATCGCCTGCTTTAAAAAATTAGGCAAAATAGTTTGGTAGGTAAGCATAATTTTTTCTGGGTCTTGCACCTGATCTACCATGGATTGCCACTTTTCGATACCATGATTTTCTGTCACAATGCTTTTTTTATCTTCTTGTAGTAAATACAAATGCATACCTGCAGCGTCTACTTCTGCATGAAACTGTGTGCCCACAAAATAAGGGCTAAAGCGCATGGCCATTATGGCTCTTTCATATGGCACGTGCGGGCGGTCTTTTTCGATAGCTAAAATAGTAGCACCCATAGCTTCAATGATATCATCGTTCGGTTCAATTACCTGAAAATCCCTGCTATCAACGCCATAAAATGGGTTGTTTAATCCAGCAAAGAGGGGGTCTGAAACACCGGCTGTTGTTGGATGTACTGGAAATACGCCAAATGCAGTTGATTTTCTTTTACAAACCGTACCTACATGGTAATATTTGCAAGCGAGCTGAAAACTATGGCATATAAAAAATACGTGTTTGGGTTTGCTATTTTCGCTGTTCCAAATTTCAATACTTTCTAGCCAGTCAAAATATGCGTTCTCCCATTTGGTATCGTTAGAATCTAGTGGAGAACCGGGTCCTCCACTAGAAATATAAATATCAAAACTAGTGTCAGGTGTTTCCAATGCTTGTCTTACATCAAACACTTGATACGTGAGTGCCAGATTTTTATGTGCAGCCCAGGCGTGTACAAGTTCATGAATACAACGCATGCCCTCATTGGCATCGCCATCATATAAATCGAGTACGGCAACCTTAATGTTTTGCTCCATGTTTTTGTTTACGCGTTATAAATAGCTGAGGTTTGTTTTAGACGTAAGCGTTAAAAGTGTATGGTACATGAGTTTGATGGTTTCTTCGATATCATCGTGGTGTATCATTTCTACGGTGGTGTGCATATATCTTAACGGCATAGAAATAAGTACCGATGGGCATCCATCATTGGCATAGGCAAAACTATCGGTATCCGTTCCGGTGCTTCTGCTTAGGGTTCTAAACTGCACTGGAATTTTATTTTTTTGAGCAACCTCTTCAACTACCGCTAATAATTTATTGTGAATAGCTGGGGCATATGCAAGTGATGGGCCTTTACCGCACTGGATATCACCTTCCACAATTTTACTAATCATTGGCGTGCTGGTATCGTGTGTTACATCTGTAATGATGGCGATATCTGGTTTAATACGGCGTGCAATCATTTCAGCGCCACGAAGTCCAATTTCTTCTTGCACGGCGTTAACAACATACAATGAAAAAGGAAGTTTCTTTTTATTTTCTTTTAATAAACGTGCTACTTCTGCAATCATAAATCCACCAATACGGTTGTCAAAAGCGCGTCCAATATAATAGCCGTTTGCTAGTTCATCAAAGCCTTCTTCATAAGTAACCACAGCGCCTATATGAATCCCTAAATCTTCAACTTCTTTTTTTGTTCTAGCACCGCAATCTAAACATAGGTTGTCTACTTTAGGTTGTTGTTCTTTGTTGTCGGGATTACCTAAACGCGTATGAATAGCAGGCCATCCAAATACCGCTTTAACGGGTCCTTTTTTACCATGAATCCAAACTCTTTTGGCAGGCGCAATTTGGTGATCCACACCACCATTTCTTTTTAGGTAAATAAGGCCTTGGTCATTGATATAATTTACAAACCAACTAATTTCATCGGCATGTGCTTCGATCACTACTTTAAAAGGAGCGCCCGGATTAATCACACCCACTGCAGTGCCGTATGGATCTGTAAAAATTTCGTCGGTATATTTTTTAATGTATTCGAGCCATACTTTTTGTCCACCCGATTCAAAACCAACCGGAGATGGGGTGTTGATATAATTTTTTAAAAACGCCATGGATGCGGCTGTAACAACTGCATCTTTTTTTTCTTTCTTCGTTTTTGTACTTGGTTTTTTGGTTGCCATAAAATTAAATTTCACTTTATTGTGATGAAAATAAGAGGGTAGCGATGAGGCCGCAAGCGGCTTTTACTACTATGAGTCCGTCAATGATTGCAAGATAATAGAGAATGCTTTTACGTTGGTGCATTTGGTAGCTTACACTTATCAACAAAATAAGGGGGATTGTGTTTAACAAAATTTGGTATCCTGTAAACTGGTGCAAATAGCTATATCGTAGTGTGGCCAGTAATATTAGGGCACCAAGGGGTACAACAAACCAGTTGATGGTTTTAGTGAGCCCGATGCGCACCACCAAGGTTTTCATTTGTTTGTTGGCATCTGATTCAAAATCTTTGATGTCAAACAGTACCGCTATCACTGTTATGTATAGTGCGTTGAATACAAACAAAATGGGTAGATGAGACATGTTCACAGGCTGCTGCTGCGATAATTTTAAAAAAAGGTAAGGTGCATAAACGCCAACACCTGCCCAAATACAACCAATAACAAAGGGTTTTAGTAAGCCATACGACCGTAGGTTGAGAAAGGGATATTTTTTGGTATCAAAATAATATAAAAAAGATCCAAAGCCAATAAGGCAGCAATATAAAATATCATCGATGCCCATTAAATGAATGCCCGGAAATAATGTATACAATTCATATCCGCCACCTACCACAAAAAAAACAAATAGAAGCTTCTGTATTTTTTTGATACGCCCCGCATGTTCCCGCACCCAAATCGTTCTTTGGTTAGGGGCGTCATCAATACTTTCTAACAGGTAGGAGTGATTGTAATAATAAACGGTTGCAGCAGCAGCAAGTGCTACAAATAAAATCGGAATTTGAATTTGGCCTAACTGCGCAAAGCTAGCCACACAAAGGGCTGCTATGCATACCGCATAAAAATAATTGCCAAAGAAAAAAGAAGTAAAACGATGTTTAAAAAAAATACGCCACCGAATTAATGTATCCCGGTTCACGTTTAATTGAGGATAATGATGTCTGAAGATACCACGGTGTCACTTTTATTTTTGGCTTTATCCGAAGCCCAAAATCTAAAATAACAAGTATCGTTTTTGCCGCATTTAGGAATAACGGTATAAATGCTACCCGGAATAAATCCAGTATTATAACCCACTTCAAAAACGCCTTTTAAATTAGGCGTTGCTGTAAAGGCAGGAATTTTTACACGGTCGCTAAAATTATTACAGCCTTTTGTTTTGGTTACTTTTTGCACCCAAATGCTATCTGAAATATCGCCTTCGGCGTCTGTAAATTCCAATGAAAAAATGATGGCAGAGGCGCCCGAAAAAACCTTTCCATTCACCGACTTAAAAGTGAGCTGGGGTTTTGTGGTATAGGTATCTTTATTGCAAGCAAATATGGTTACAATAATTGCCGTTAATATCAATAATTTTGCCTTCATTCGTGTAGGTTTCTACTCAAATTTAGTAAAACAAACCAATCATTTGCTGTGTTGCCCATAGATGTTAACAATATTTTCTCTTCGGAGCCTGGTTTGTTTAACCAAGGAGCACTAGACCTCTTTGCCTATCAGTACAGCGGTAATCCGGTGTACCGGCGTTGGTGTGATCTTATTGTTCCGGCGGATCATCCTAAAAATGCAGCGGGAGTGCCTTTATTTGAGCATTATACGAGCATTCCGGCCATGCCTATTGGGTTTTTTAAAACCGAAACGGTGCAAACCGGAAATTACGAGCCCGCCCTTTTTTTTGAAAGCAGTGGAACCACAGGAACGGAGCAAAGCAAACATTACCTCAAAGACGAAGCCGTTTATCAGCGCAGTTTTTTTACAGCTTTTGAACAGGTGTATGGGCCGGTTACCAACTGGTGTATTATTGGGCTCTTGCCTGCTTATTTAGAGCGTCCACATTCGTCACTTGTATACATGTTGGAGCATTTGATTCAAGCAACTAACAATGCGAGTAGTGGCTTTTATTTATACGATCATGAGGCATTTGCGCAAACATTAAAAGCTAATGAAGCAGCCGGGCAAAAAACACTATTAATTGGTGTTACGTTTGCACTTTTAGATTTTGCCGCGCAATATCAGATGCCTTTACAACACACCACAATTTTAGAAACAGGTGGTATGAAGGGTAGACGTAAAGAATTAACCAGAGCCGAAGTGCACGAAACATTAATGAATGCTTTTCAGGTGCCTACTATTCATGGCGAATATGGAATGACCGAATTATTATCACAAGCATACGCCACTGGAAATGGAATTTACAAATGCCCGCCATGGATGCGCGTGCTTGTAACTGAAGAAGAAGATCCTCTAACCGTGAAAACCAGTGGGAGAGGCACTTTGCAAGTTATTGACCTCGCTAATATCCATAGCTGCTCATTTATTGCCACAGAAGATGTGGGCGCCGTTTACGCAGATGGCAGCTTTGAGGTTTTTGGCCGAGTAGATCATTCGGCCCTACGCGGTTGCAGCTTAATGGTGATCTAAAAATTTTGCGCGAACGCAAAAAGAGTGTTACACACTTACATTAAAATCACGAAGTGCATCGTTTAAACTTGTTTTTAAATCGGTACTTGCTTTACGCTGACCAATAATTAAAGCACAGTTTACTTGATACTCTCCAGCGTTAAACTTTTTAGTTGTGGTACCCGGAATGACTACCGATCTTGCTGGTACACGTCCTGTATATTCTACCGGAGTAGAACCGCTCACGTCAATAATTTTTGTTGATTGTGTTAATACCACATTGGCACCTAGTACCGCTTCTTTTTCTACAATCACACCTTCTACTACAATGCTTCTGCTACCTAAAAAACAACCGTCTTCGATAATTACAGGGCTTGCTTGTAATGGCTCTAATACACCGCCAATACCCACGCCACCACTGAGGTGTACGCCTTTTCCAATTTGTGCGCAACTACCTACTGTTGCCCAGGTATCAACCATGGTACCCGCATCAACGTAAGCACCAATGTTTACATAACTAGGCATGAGTACTACCGAGCTAGCAATATAAGAACCATAACGTGCCACAGCTGGAGGAACGGCTCTAACGCCTAATTCTTTGTAGTTACTTTTTAATAACATTTTATCGTAAAACTCAAAAGGAGGGAGCTCCCAAGTTTGCATTTGTTGAATACCAAAATACATAAGAATGGCTTGTTTTACCCACTCGTTTACTACCCATTTGTCTCCTTCTGGAGATGCTACACGCAAACGTCCTTTGTCTACATCTTCAATCACGGCTCTAACGGCGTCACTATAGGTTGCTTCTTTTAATAAATCTCTATTTGACCAGGCTTCAAGTATTAAATTTTGTAAAGACATGCTTAATTTTTTTGCAAACATAAGCAACACATCTTTAACTACCACTAACTAGATTAATTCTCGTTAACAAATTGTAATTTGCCTGCGTGACCCCGTTATTTAATACAGATATAGAAGCCTGTTTGCGCGTTTTAGAAAGCGGGGGTCTTATTTTGTACCCCACCGATACCATTTGGGGTATTGGCTGCGATGCTACAAATGAAGCCGCCGTAGAAAAAATATTTACTTTAAAAAAACGCATCGAAACCAAGGCTCTTATTGTGCTCATTGCAGACGAGCGTTCACTATTACAATATGTGGCGAGCCCGCATATTGAGGTGTTTGATTATATCCAGGGTGTTTCTAAACCCACCACAATTATTTATGAAAATGCCATTGGACTTGCCGGCAATTTGATACACGAAGATGGCTCTGTGGGTATACGCATTTGTGCCGATGAATTTTGTAAGCACCTCATCAAGCGTTTTAGAAAACCCATTGTAAGTACCTCTGCTAATGTATCTAGCTTTCCACCACCCAAAGTGTTTTCAGATATTGACGTTGCTGTTAAAGAAGGCGTAGATTATGTGGTCCATTACCGTCAAGATGATATGACGCCAGTAGAACCTTCTGCTGTTGTGAAATGTAATAAAGACGGGCGTTTCACAATTCTGAGGCCGTAATTGCCTCCTTTTGTTTCCTTTTGGTTATTTTTGCATCATGCATCGCATACTAGTTATTCAAACTGCTTTTATAGGAGATGTGGTGCTCGCAACAGCGCTCTTACAAAATTTGCATGCCGCATACCCATCAGCAAAAATTGATATTTTGGTAAGGCAAGGTGCTGATGAACTTTTTACAGATCATCCCTACATTAACGAAGTGCATGTTTGGAATAAAAAGAAAAACAAATACCAGCATCTTTTTCAAATCATACAAACCATTAGGCGTATCAAATATGACGTTGTCATAAATGTGCAGCGTTATTTGGCCACTGGCATCATCACGGTTTTGTCGGGTGCCAAAAAAACAATTGGCTTTGATAAAAATCCACTCAGCTTTTTATTTTCGGAAGTAGTTGCGCATCAGTTTGGCGCAGCCGCGGATGCGGCTGAAGCGGGCGGGCACGCGGATGCGGCTGGGGGCGCGGCAGCGCAAAATTCAAACAGCGCGTCTTTGCACGAAACCTCACGCAACCATGCGCTGCTAGCATCAATCACAACAGCGCCTGTTGCAAAGCCAGCACTCTATCCATCTGCTGCAAATTTTGCAGCGGTGCAAAAATTTCAAGGCGCTCCTTATATATGTATGTCGCCGGGGTCGGTGTGGGAAACCAAAAAAATGCCTACACAAAACTGGATCGATCTTATTAACGCAGTGCCAACTAATTATACCATTTATTTAATGGGTGCGCCCAACGAAACTGCACTTTGTGCAGAGATACTCAGTGGTTCATCACGAGGGGGAGTGATCAATATTGCTGGACAACTAAGCTTGTTAGAAGCAGCGGCACTTATTAAAGGAGCCCGTTTAAATTATGTAAACGACTCTGCACCGATGCATTTGGCATCCGCTACGGGTGCACCTGTTGCTGCCATTTATTGTTCTACGATTCCGGCATTTGGATATGGTCCATTATCGGCAAAGCAGTTTATTATAGAATCTCTAGAACCCTTAGCCTGTAAGCCCTGTGGCCTGCACGGAAAAAAGGCTTGTCCACTAGGTCATTTTAATTGTGGCCATAGCATTACAACCGCGCAATTACTAGCGCCTCTTTCGCTTATATAAATGAGCAAAGCGCTACATTTGCAGTGCATGGAAATTAATTGTTCACCACTCGAAACCCAACTCTTTAAAAAAATAGGTGCCGCAGCAGACAAGCTGGGTGTGCCTGCTTATTTAATTGGTGGATTTGTGCGTGATAAAATTATTGGACGTCCTACCACCGATGTAGATGTGGTTTGTATTGGAGATGGTATTGCATTAGCACATGAAGTGGCAGCACTTTTTTCACCAAAGCCAACTGTTGCATTTTTTAAAACATTTGGAACGGCGCAAATAAAAATTGATGATTTTATTATTGAATTTGTAGGAGCGCGCAAAGAAAGTTATGCTTCCGATAGCCGAAAACCAAGTGTTAGCCCAGGCACCATCGAAGATGATCAAAATAGAAGAGACTTTACCATCAATGCACTTGCCATTGGACTACATGAAGCAGCTTTTGGCAAATTGGTAGATCCTTTTGGAGGACTTCAGGCCATTCAGGATAAAATAATTAAAACCCCTTTAGCGCCGCATCAAACATTTAGTGATGATCCGCTGCGTATGTTAAGGGGCATCAGGTTTGCGTGTCAGTTAGGCTACACCATTGTGCCTGAAACGCTGGATGCCATAGCAGATAGTGCACACCGCATTAGTATTATATCACAGGAGCGTATCACCGAAGAACTGAATAAAATTATGCTCTGCGATAAACCATCGGTTGGGTTTGATTTGCTTTTTAAAGTAGGACTACTGCATAAAATATTTCCGCAGCTGGTAGATTTATACGGCGCCGAAAATATTGATGGCATGGGTCATAAAGATAATTTTTACCACACCCTACAAGTGCTTGATAATATGGCGTCTAGCACGCCAGATTTATGGTTACGTTGGGCCGCATTACTACATGATATTGCAAAGCCAGCCACTAAAAAATTTGAAGAAGGTTTTGGATTTACATTTCATGGTCATGAAGTAGTGGGTGCACGTATGGTGCCTAAAATATTTACCAAACTAAAACTTCCTTTAAACGAGAAAATGAAACTCGTTCAAAAATTAGTGTTGTTGCATTTGAGGCCCATTAGTTTAACCAAAGAAAATATTACGGATAGTGCCATTAGGCGTTTAATATTTGATGCCGGCGAAGACATTGAGAGTTTAATGCTTTTATGTAACGCCGATATCACCAGCAAAAACAAGCAAAAAGTAAAGCGCTATTTACAAAATTTTGAAATGGTGCGCCAAAGAATTCAGGAGGTAGAAGATGGGGACAGGCTTCGTAATTGGCAGCCGCCAGTAACTGGAGAAATGATCATGGAAACCTTTGGGTTATCACCTTCCAAAGAGGTGGGACTATTAAAAGACGCTATTAGAGAAGCCATTTTAGATGGTATTATTCCTAACGAGTTTGAGGCTGCCACAAAGTTTATGCTTGAAAAAGCAGCGACTTTAGGGCTTCGTCCCGTATAAATAATTGTATTTTAGCAAAATAAACAAAAGAGCATGGCTGTTTTAAAATTTAGGGTGTATTTAGAAGAAGATGACGCGGTGTACAGAGACATTGCCATTAAGCATACACAAACTTTTG
>JBIIZN010000114.1:0-4715 GCA_044346275.1 Sediminibacterium sp. | reverse complement strand
AATGCGTTCTGTGACCGTGCTTCTTGCGGAAGCCCTTTCTTCTTTTCATTTTAAAGGCGATCACTTTTTCACCTTGTACTAGGTCGCTGAGAATTTCTGCTTTAACGACTGCTTTAACGGCACTGCCTAAGGCAATTTTACCGTCATTATCAACCATTAATACATCAGAGAACTCAACTTTGTCTCCGGTTTTACCTTGCAGGTGAGGTACATACAAGCTCTGTCCTGCTTGCACTTTAAATTGTTGACCTGCGATTTTTACAACTGCTAACATAGCTATCCAAAATTAGGACGGCAAAGGTAGGGTTTTGGAGTGAAAATCATATAAATTTCTGCTTCTTCTTGCGAAAAAATGCTAAATCATTGATTTTCAATGTTTTAATATCTTAACAATTACAAATAAATCTGAAGCCTACAATTCTCTATTTTTGCCGGGTCTAATACCCACAGGTCAATCAATGAATCTAAAATCATTACTTGCTAAGCCCTTTGCTCATTACATAGCCAATAAGGTTAAAAAAGAGGCGCAGCAGGCCGTAGGTGACCAAACATCCATTTTTAAGGTACTGTTAAAAGGGGTCAAAAATACCCAGTTTGGGAAAGATCATGGGCTAGATGCCGTTCTGGACTACGAAGGCTTTAAAAAAGCGGTACCCATCAGAGATTACGAGCAGTTTGTGCCCTATATAAACATGGTAAAAGAAGGGAAGCACAATATATTATGGAAGGGCCTACCTATTTATTTTGCCAAAACAAGCGGGACCACTAGTGGTGTTAAATATATCCCCATTACCAAAGACTCAATTGATAATCATATTAATACAGCCCGTAACGCCCTACTTTGTTATATGGCTGAAACGGGAAATACAGGTTTTGCCTCTGGTAAATTGATATTCTTAAGTGGCTCTCCCGAATTAGAAAGGGTGGGTGGCATTGCAACAGGAAGGTTAAGTGGTATTGTAAACCATCACGTGCCTGCCTATTTACGTTCCAATCAACTACCTAGTTACGAAACCAATTGTATCGAAGATTGGGAGCAAAAATTAGATGCGATTGTGTCAGAAACGGTAAATCAGGATATGACCCTTATTAGTGGTATTCCACCTTGGGTACAAATGTATTTTGATAAATTAGAAGCCACCACTAATAAAAAAGTAGGTGAGCTGTTTCCAAATTTTAATGTGATGGTGCAAGGGGGTGTCAATTTTGAACCCTACAAAGCCAAATTATTTGAAAGCATTGGCAGGAAAATTGATACGGTAGAACTCTTTCCAGCGAGTGAAGGATTTTTTGCCTTTCAAAATAAACAAACAGAACCGGGCTTATTGTTAAATACCAATAGCGGTATCTTTTTTGAATTTATTCCAGCAGAAGAAATTTTTGCTGAAAACCCTACAAGGCTTTGTTTGAGCGATGTTGAGCTTGGTAAAAACTATGCGCTCATCATTAATAGCAATGCTGGACTTTGGGGATATAATATTGGCGACACCGTAAAATTTGTAAGTCTAAACCCTTATAAAATTATTGTATCAGGTCGAATCAAACATTTTATTTCTGCATTTGGAGAACATGTAATTGGTGAAGAAGTAGAAGCTGCACTTTTACAAGTAACCGCTCAAACAAATACCAGTGTTACCGAATTTACGGTGGCACCGTTTGTAGCTGGGGTAGATGATGCTGGAAAAAGTTACCACGAATGGTTTATTGCATTTGAAAAGGCGCCTTCTAATTTGGCAGATTTTGCTGCTCAGTTAGACGCCGCTATGCGTCAACAAAATGTATATTATGACGACCTTATTAAAGGCGCCATTTTAGAGCCTTTAAAAATAAGACCCCTTCAAAAAGATGCTTTTGTACAGTACATGCGTTCAATTGGCAAATTGGGTGGTCAAAATAAAGTGCCAAGGCTCAGTAATGATAGGGTCCTGGCAGATGCACTTTCAAACTACCTTGCCCCCGAATTGTAGTTTAATTTTATCTTATCTTGTGGCAGTAAAAAATGAGGGTTGGAAAATACCCATATCAATATGAGTAGTCAAAAAAGGATCGCTATATACGGCTCTACAGGTTCCATAGGAACGCAGGCACTTGAAGTGATTGCGGCCAACCCAACACTATTTAGTGCCGAAGTGCTAACAGCACAAAGCAACGATGCACTTTTAATTGCACAGGCTTTACAGTTTAATCCCAACGTTGTTGTAATTGGGGACGAAAAAAAATACTTATCCGTAAAAGAAGCACTTGCAAAAACAAATATTAAAGTTTTTGCAGGGGAGAAGGCACTTGTTGAAGTTGCTGCGCTTGATTGTTACGATATGATGCTTGCGGCCATTGTTGGTTATGCAGGATTAAAACCAACTCTAAAAGCCATTTCATGTGGCAAACCCATTGCGCTTGCTAACAAAGAAACACTTGTGGTTGCAGGTGATATTGTGATGCAAATGGCGATGGAAAAAAGAGTGCCCATTATTCCTGTAGACTCTGAGCACTCTGCCATATTTCAATGTTTAGTAGGAGAAGGGCGTAATAAAATTGAGCGTATTATTTTAACGGCAAGTGGTGGACCATTTTTAGGTAAAAAACCTAATTTTTTGGTGAACGTAAAACGTGATCATGCATTACAACATCCTAACTGGAGCATGGGTGCAAAAATTAGCGTAGACTCTGCAACCCTTATGAATAAAGGGCTTGAGATGATTGAAGCCAAGTGGTTGTTTAATTTGCAACCCTCGCAAATTGAAGTCGTGATTCATCCGCAAAGTATTATCCATAGTATGGTGCAGTTTGATGATGGAAGTATCAAAGCGCAAATGGGACTTCCTGATATGAAACTTCCTATTCAGTATGCACTTGCTTTTCCGCAGCGTATCGAAAATGATTTTCCGCGCTACGATTTTAGAAAACCAAACACATTGACGTTTGACGAGCCGGATACCAAAACATTTAGAAATTTAGCACTGGCGATAGAGGCACTTCACAAGGGCGGTAATTTGCCATGTATTTTAAATGCAGCCAATGAAATTGCCGTATATGCATTTTTAAGAAATAGAATTGGATTTTTGGACATGACAGAAGTAGTAGAACAAACCATGCAAAAAATGCCATTCATCGAAAAGCCAACCCTCGAACAGTATTTTGAAAGTGACGGTGAAGCAAGAAGTTTTGCTGCCTCACTCATCCATTTATAAAAAGCATCTTAATATATATTTATGACATTATTAGCGATAGATTGGTTAAGCGTTGGCGTTAAAGCTGGACAGTTTATTTTATCTTTTTCAATTTTAGTAACCCTACACGAGCTGGGGCATTTTATTCCTGCCAAATTATTTAAATGCAGGGTAGATAAATTTTATTTATTCTTTGATCCTTGGTTTAGTATTTGGAAAAAGAAAAAAGGCGAAACCGAATATGGTATTGGCTGGGTACCTTTTGGCGGCTATGTAAAAATTGCCGGTATGATTGACGAGAGCATGGATAAAGAGCAAATGAATAAGCCTCCAGAGCCCCATGAGTTTAGATCTAAACCAGCCTGGCAGCGTTTAATTATTATGATAGGTGGGGTGCTCGTAAATGTGGTGCTTGCTATTGTTATTTTTATAGGTATTACCTGGGTATGGGGTGAAGAATATTTGCCTGTTAAAAATTTAAAAAATGGAATTGTTGCCGATTCGTTGGCAAAATCAATTGGTATTAAGGATGGTGATAATGTGGTAGGCATTGATGGTAAACCGCTTGAAGCATTTGGAACCCTTGAAGCAGAAATGGTTTTAAATGATGCTAAGGTTTTACAAGTTACTAGAAACGATTCTGCATTTGATGTACAAGTGCCCGCTGGATTTATTGGAAAACTTGCCAAGGTAGCCAATAAAACATCACTTGTAATGCCGCGATACCCGGCCATTGTAGACTCTGTATCAAGTGCCGCCGTTTTTACAAAAGGTGCACTTATTAAAAATGACCAACTCATTGCGTTTAACAATCAACCATTTTTATTTTACCACGAGTTTGATCAGTTAAAAAAAGGTTACGAAGATTCTATTGTGAGTTTAACAGTTCTTCGTGGTGCAGATACTCTAGATGTGCGAGTGAAAGTAAATGAAAAAGGGAAGCTTGGCTTTTTTGCAAAAACCCCCCTCGTTTTATTTGGCACCAACACAAAAACCTATGGCTTTTTTGAATCTTTCCCTGTTGGCTTCACAAAAACTTGGGAAACACTAGATCGTTATGTAACTGGTATCAAACAAATTTTTACAGGCAAGGTAGCAGCTAGTGATTCGCTAGGTAGCGTTATTAGTATCGGCAATACTTTTCCGGGCACTTGGGATTGGGAACGTTTTTGGACATTAACAGGTATATTTTCTATCATACTTGCTTTCATGAATATTTTACCTATTCCAGCGCTTGATGGCGGGCATGCTCTATTTACGCTGTATGAAATGATTACGAAGCGTAAACCTTCCGACAAGTTTATGGAATACGCACAAATGGTGGGTATGGTGCTTTTATTAAGTTTGATGGTGTACGCTTTAGGTCTCGACTTTTGGAGATTATTTAAATAAGTGTGTAAATAGTGTTACCTTTGCTGTTGGCTTTTTGCTAACCGCAGGCTATGGGGTCGTACTGGTTTTGACAGCATAGGTTATTGTTGGTGTAAGCATGCAGTGCGTTGTGTAATTAGCACTTCAATCTGAATACTCAAACTTCAAATGGCAATA
>JBIIZN010000031.1:0-15317 GCA_044346275.1 Sediminibacterium sp. | reverse complement strand
ATTTTATGAGCCAAGAACAATTAGATAGCAACGAAGCACAGAATAAGAATTATGGTGCCGACAGTATTCAGGTTTTAGAAGGTTTAGAAGCGGTAAGAAAAAGGCCCGCGATGTACATTGGAGATGTGGGCGTAAAAGGCCTTCACCACCTGGTGTATGAAGTGGTAGATAACTCTATCGACGAAGCCCTAGCTGGTTATTGCAAAAACATTAGCGTTACCATACATGAAGACAATTCAATTAGCGTACAAGATGATGGACGTGGTATCCCTACGGCGATGCACACCAAAGAAAAAAGATCGGCGCTAGAAGTTGTAATGACGGTGTTACACGCGGGTGGTAAGTTTGATAAAAATACCTACAAAGTATCCGGTGGTTTACACGGTGTGGGTGTAAGTTGTGTAAACGCGTTAAGTACTACCCTTTTAGTAACCGTTCATAGAGAAGGAAAAATATTTGAGCAAGAATATAAAATTGGGGTTCCTCAATATGCCGTTCGCGAAATTGGTGAGAGTGCCATTACAGGAACCAAAGTTCACTTCTGGCCAGATGCTACCATTTTCCAAGAAACAGTTTACAAAAAAGATATTTTAGAAGGTCGTTTACGTGAGCTTTCGTTTTTAAATAAGCGCATTAGCATTTCACTCACCGACTTAAGAGAACTTGACGAAAACGGCGCCCCTTACGTTAATAAATTTTATTCTGAAGGTGGTATTATTGAGTTTGTAGAACTTTTAGACAAGCAAGCAAACCGTAATGCCATTATCTCGCAACCCTTGTATGTAGAGGGTTTGGACGAAGCTACCAATGTTGCAGTAGAAGTTGCTTTAACGTACAACGACGATTTTAAAGAACATATTTTTTCTTACGTTAACAATATCAACACCATCGAAGGTGGTACGCATGTTACTGGTTTTAGACAAGCATTAACGCGTGTTTTTAAGAGCTATGGTGATAAAGAGGGACTCTTTGAAAGAGCAAAAGTGGCCGTAGAAGGTGATGACTTTAGAGAAGGTTTAAGTGCCATTATTTCTGTAAAAGTACCAGAGCCACAATTTGAAGGACAAACCAAAACTAAACTTGGCAACTCTGAAGTAAGCGGTGTGGTGCAAACAACGGTTGCACGTGCGTTAGAAGCATACCTAGAAGAAAACCCACGTGAATCAAAGCAGGTTATTTCTAAAATTATTTTAGCTGCTCAGGCACGTGTTGCTGCCAAAAAAGCACGTGACATGGTACAACGTAAAACCGTTTTAAGCGGTGGTGGTTTACCAGGTAAACTAGCCGATTGCTCAGAGCGTGATCCAGAAAGATGTGAACTATACCTTGTGGAAGGAGACTCTGCGGGTGGTACGGCTAAACAAGGTCGTGACAGAAGCTACCAAGCAATTTTACCATTACGTGGTAAAATCTTAAACGTTGAAAAAGCAATGGAGCATAAAATTTACGAGAACGAAGAGATCCGTAATATGTACACTGCACTCGGCGTTACCGTTGGTACCCCCGAAGATCCTAAAGCATTAAACATTGCAAAGCTTCGCTATCATAAGTTAATTATTATGACCGATGCCGACGTAGATGGATCGCATATCGCTACCCTTATTCTTACTTTTATTTTCCGTTACATGAAAGAATTGGTAGAGCAGGGCTACATCTTCATTGCGCAACCGCCTTTATACCTTGTTAAAAAAGGTAAAGACCAGCAGTACGCTTACAACGAAGAGCAGCGTAAAATGTGGATCGAAAAGCTAGGAGGTGGCAAAGAAGACAGTGTTACTATCCAGCGTTACAAGGGTTTAGGTGAAATGAACGCCGACCAGTTATGGGAAACAACCATGGATCCGTCTCGCCGTACCCTTAAACAAGTAACCATCGAAAGTGCTGCAGAAGCAGACCGAGTATTTAGTATGCTCATGGGTGATGACGTAGCTCCACGCCGCGAATTCATTGAAACGCACGCTAAATATGCGAAAATAGACGTGTAAAAACCGCCAAATTGTGAATAAACCAGCTTAAAATCTGTACAATACAGCCTGTTAACTTATGGCTAGATTGTAGAAATTAGCTAGCTTGTGGTAGCAATTCGGTTGCTCATTAACTAACCTAACAAAATTTGAACAAATGGACACTTCAAAAATGATTAAAGCATATTGCCTTAAGACAAAAGAAAAAAACGTTCCAATGCAAGACGCAGTAGTTACTAAAACTGCTCGTGGTGGATACATGGCTGCTGGTCATGACGGCAAAGGAAATAAAATGGCTGCTATCTTAGGTGAAGCAAAAGCTTTACAAGCAATTGCTGATGGCGTTGCTAAAAAAGGATTCTAGTTTAGATTTTTCTATCATAGAAAATATAATTAAACCTGCCTTCTGGCGGGTTTTTTTATGCGCTTAAATTGCGCATTATTTTTTTGCGGTTTCCGCTGCGGCTTGTACAATTACGCTCTTATGCATGAGCGTTAAAAAGCGGAGCATCGATTCCATATCAGTTACCTGATCTACCACCAGCATAAATAATTTACCCACTTGTTTAAGGCGTGCTTTATTAGTACCCGTTTGTAAATAGTCGAGTACTTTTTTAAATAGTTCCGATTCAAAATAGGGAGAGTCGGGTCTATTAATAAAATAACAGCGTAGTGTATTTTCTTTTAAGGTCATTTTTTCGAAACCTAAATCAACCGCAAGCCAGCGGCACTGAACGGTTGTAAACAAATCCGTTACCTGCGGTGGTAGTGCACCAAAGCGGTCTACGAGTTCTTTGTTGAAATCGTCGAGATCCTTATCTGTTTCACAATTATCGAGACGTGTATATAAAATTAAACGCTCTGCAATACTTTCGACATAAGAATCTGGAATTAAAATTTCTAAATCGGTATCGATGGTACAATCTTTTACAAAATCGTCCTGCTTACTAATTTCTTCTTTGAATAAATCTTTGAAAGAACTGCGTTTTAATTCGCGAACGGCTTCTTCTAAAATTTTCTGGTACATTTCAAAACCAATTTCTGCCATAAATCCACTCTGATCTCCACCGAGTAAATTACCAGCACCACGAATATCTAAATCACGCATCGCAATTTGAAATCCACTACCTAAATCGGTAAACTGTTCTAGCGTTTGTAAACGCTTACGAGAATCGGAAGGAAGCGTACTCATAGGTGGCGCGAGCAAATAACAAAACGCTTTTTTATTGCTACGCCCCACTCGCCCACGAAGCTGGTGTAAATCCGATAAACCAAAATGATGTGCGTTGTTTACTATAATGGTATTGACGTTAGGAATGTCTACCCCACTCTCTACAATATTGGTACAAACAAGTACGTCGTATTTTTTATCTATAAAATCTAAAATGCGTTCCTCTAATTCATGCCCTTCTAACTGCCCATGGGCAAAGCCAATGCTTAAATCGGGACAGAGGCCCTGAATAAGTGCACACATTTCGGAGAGGCCTTGCACCCTATTATGAATAAAAAACACCTGACCACCACGCTCTGTTTCGTAATAGATAGTGTCTCTAATAGCGTCGTCATTAAAAACCTGCACCTCCGTTTGAATGGGCTGTCTATTGGGTGGTGGTGTATTGATAATACTTAAATCTCGGGCACCCATTAAACTAAACTGCAAGGTTCTTGGAATCGGTGTGGCTGTGAGTGTTAAGCAGTCTACACTTGTTTTTAAGGTCTTTAATTTTTCTTTATGGCCTACCCCAAATTTTTGTTCTTCATCAATAATCATAACACCGAGGTCTTTAAACTTAACCTCTTTGCCTAAAATGCCATGCGTACCAATAATGATATCAATTTTTCCTTCCGCTAATTTTTGCAGGGTTTGCTTTTTTTCTTTTGCCGATTTAAAACGGTTGATAAAATCTACGGTAACCGGAAAATCGGAAAGTCTTTCTTTAAACGTTTTATAGTGCTGAAACGCTAATATAGTTGTAGGCACAAGTACGGCGGCCTGCTTACCATCCACCACCGATTTAAACGCTGCACGCACAGCCACTTCTGTTTTACCAAAGCCCACATCACCACACACTAGCCTGTCCATGGGCGACGTAGACTCCATATCGCGCTTAACATCCTGTGTCGCTTTGTACTGATCGGGTGTGTCTTCGTAAATAAAAGAAGCTTCAAGTTCTGTTTGTAAATAATTATCGGGCGCATGCGCAAAACCTACTTGGGATTTACGCGCTGCATATAATTTTATCAAATCAAAAGCCACTTCTTTAACCTTTGCTTTTGTTTTTTCTTTGAGCTTGGCCCACACATCAGAACCGAGCTTATTTATTTTAGGCACCGTGCCTTCTTTGCCCGTATACTTTGATATTTTATGTAACGAATTAATATTGACATATAAAATATCACCCTCTTTATAAATGATGCGTACCGCTTCTTGGGTTTTACCATTCACCTCAATTTTTTGAAGCCCAGAGTACGTACCTACACCATGATCGATATGTGTTACATAATCGCCAGGTTGCAAGTCCCGTAAGGTTTTGAGCGTAATGGCTTTATTTTTATTATAGGCCTGCTTAACCTTGTATTTATGGTAACGCTGAAAAATTTGATGATCGGTGTAACAAACAATTTTTAAATCATTGTCTATAAATCCTTCATGAATACTGGTAGGAACGGGAACAAAATTAATTTCTGTTTTGAGGTCTACAAAAATGCTGTGTAACCGCTCCAACTGTTTTACTTGCTCTGCAAAAATGTACAACGAATAGCCAGCGCCTTCGTGTGCTTTTAAATCTTTAATGAGTAAATCAAACTGTCTATTAAATGAAGGCTGTGGTTTGGTATTGCATTCTATTTCGAGTGTGGCGCTACCTGCATGCATTCCAAACTCAATGTGGTGGCGGCCCGCCAGGGACGCCATAATCTCACCGGAAGTAACAAAATCATGAAGGGTAACGTCCTGCATCACGCGTGTATCGTCTTCGTCGTCACTATTTTGCATGCGGTAACCGCTATCAAGTAACGACACAAAACCTTCAAGGTCTTCGTATTGCTGATCTACTTTTTCACGAATAAAAGAAAGGTCTTTGGTCCATAACACCGTGTTCTCTTTTAAGAATTCAAAGAGTGATACTTTTTCACCAGTAGAAAATTGCGTTTCTACATTTGGGATGATATTAACCTGTAATAATTTTCGTTCGGAGAGCTGCGTTTCTGGATCAAAAATTCGAATAGAGTCTACTTCGTTTCCAAAAAGTTCTACGCGATAAGGCTTTTCGTTACCAAAAGAATAAATATCCAAAATACCACCTCTTATGGCAAACTGTCCGGGCTCATACACAAAGTCGGAACGCTTGAAACCATACATCACAAAGAGTTCTAGCAAACTCTCTACATTAATGGTATCATTGGTTTTAATAGAAATAATATTGGACTTGAGGGTTTCCGAGAGCACCACTTTTTCAAAAATGGCTTCGGGATAGGTAACCAACATTTTTTTATTACCGCCCGCCGCTAACTTCGTTAGCGCCTCGGTCCGGAGCATCACATGAGAACTGTTTAAAAGCTTAAAGTTTTTTCTGTTTTTGAATGACGAAGGAAAATAAAACACATCGAGTGCCTTAGAAATATTTTCGAGTGTGTTATGAAAGTATGCCGCTTCTTCTGCGTCTTGAAGAATTACAATATGGTTGAGCGTATCTGTTTGTGCGTGCGCAAAAACACTGGCCACAAAAAATTCGGCGCTGCTACCTTGTACGTTTTTTAAAAAGATTTTTTGGGGTTCGGGCAATAGAAGGCTGCTCACCAATTGATTGAGGTGGGGGGCATTGTTAAACTGCGCTAGCAACACATCCAAATTCATAAGGTCTTCTCCGGCGCAAAGATAACGAAACGGTACCCAAAGTCATAAGACTGCCCAAATTAAACGGCGCAAACGCAGACCCCGAAATAGCCGCACCAAATGAAACGGCATCAAACAAAACGGCGCTCAATTAGTAACTCGCGTCGGCATTTACGCTTATTTGAAGACGCGTTTGCTTGCCAACCTCCACCCTGCACAACCCAATATTGTTTTTCTCATCAAATTGGTTGGCAAAAAAGGCGCCGCCTTTTAGTACAAAAACCGAGTAAGTGCCCGCCGGAAGTGCGGCGCTAAAACGGCCGGCCTCGTTGGTGTCCAGTTTTTGTATCAATCGCGTATTTACCACCGAAAAAAGCGGACTGGTTCCAATTTGTTGAGCCTTACTAATATGCGTAGAGTCATATATATAAACAGTAGTCTTTAATGGCCTTGGTGTAGGCGCAGGCGCCCCTACCATAGGCATCTGATTGCCTATCAATTCTGATACTTCTCCAACAATTCCTTGGACCTCAGAAGCACTACTAGTCGTATTATTCGAGTCCTCAGCCGATGTTTTTGGCGTCTTGCAAGAAATACCCAAAAAAATCAGGATAAATACATAAAAAAGAACCGGTCTCATAATTCAAATTTAAAAGGTAAATGAGTATTTTTAGTTTTCCAGAAAAGCCCCCGTGGCAATAATGTGAAGATATATGAAAACAACCAAGATCAAAAGAACCGCTCATTTTTTTGTAACAATCCTTACTTGTAGTTTTTTAGCTACAAATAGTATTGCACAAACAACAACAGAGCCCGCCATTTTAGAGCGAACTGCAAAAGCATTAAAAATTGCAGACAACGAAAATTATATCAAAGCATTATCGCTTGCCAAACAAAAAGGTTGGGCCTTAACCATTACCGACACAGAAGGTAATGTTGGCAAACTCGTTGGCGTAGATGCTTTTAATTTACCCAAGTATTATATTCAGCATAACAACGCTATTGCAGCCAATACAACAAGGGCCAATCAATTATGGCCAGGTGGATCATCAGGTCTTAATTTATCTGGATCTTCCAATGCAGTAAAAAATAAATTAGGCGTTTGGGATGGTGGCAAAATTTTAAATACACACGTAGAACTTGTCAATAGAGTAACACAAAAAGACAATGCCGCTGTATTATCTGATCACGCTACACACGTAACGGGCACCATGGTGGCATCAGGTGTAAACCCTAGTGCAAAAGGAATGGCCTATGGTATACAAGGTATTATTGCCTATGACTTTACGGGTGATAAAGCTGAAATTGCATCAGAAGCAGCCAACCTTTTAATTTCAAACCACTCTTATGGTACCATTACAGGATGGAATTATAATTCATCACAAAGTAGATGGGAATTTTATGGCCGCTCCACAGACAATGAAGATTATAAATTTGGATACTATAGTAACGACGCGCAATTATTAGATTCTATTGCCTACAATGCTCCTTTTTATTTATTTGTAAAATCGGCGGGTAATAGTAGAAATCAAAATGGACCAGCGGTAGGTCAGCCCTATTTCAGGTACAATGCAAGTAATTCTATGGCCGCTGCTGGCAATAGACCCGATGGTATTAGCAGCAATGATGGTTATGGTATTGTTTCTTGGGAAGGAAATGCAAAAAACATTTTAACCGTAGGTGCTGTTAATGGAATCTCTTCAATATATAGCAGACCCGAAGATGTTGTAATGAGTAATTTCAGTTGCTGGGGTCCCACCGATGATGGCCGTATCAAACCAGATGTTGTAGCCAATGGTGTTGCCGTTTTATCAAGCACTTCAGGTTCTAATACCAGCTATGCTAGTTTGAGCGGTACTTCTATGTCTTCCCCAAATGCATCAGGTTCACTTCTTTTATTACAAGAATTATATGCACGTTTAAAAAATGGCGAATTTTTAAGAGCCGCCACCATTAAAGGACTTGCCATACACACAGCTAGTGAGGCGGGTAGTGCACCAGGTCCCGATTATAAATTTGGATTTGGACTTTTAAACGTAGAAAAAGCAGCTGCCGTTATTTCGGCATCAGTGGCTAATAACAATAATGCAAGTAGTGAGCATTTGATGTATGAAAATGTTTTAAATGCTACAACCACTAGTTTTTCTACGAATGTAATTGCATCCGGTAAAGGACAATTAAGAGCTACCATTTCTTGGACCGATCCAAAAGGAAACGTTGAAACCGTAAACGTATTAAATGATCCAACACCAAAACTTGTAAACGACTTAGACGTTCGTATTACAACCAATAACGGTGCAAAAGTTTACAGACCATGGGTTATGATACCTTCAAGCCCAAGTAGCGATCCATCTCCCGGCGATAACGTCATTGACAACGTAGAAGTTATTGATGTAGACAGCACCATTCCAGGACAGTCTTACACCGTTACTGTTACGCATAAAAATACCTTACAAAGAGGCACACAAGCCTATTCACTTCTAGTAAGTGGTGTGGGCGGAACAGCCTATTGTGCGTCTGCCCCATCTTCTAATGCAGGTGGTAAAATTGATAGCGTAAGTTTTAGAACCATTCGATATTCAAATCCTACTGGCGGAACTACATACACAGACAATACAAAAATGGTAGCACAGGTTGAACCATTACAATCTGTTCCATTCTATGTTCGTGCTGCTAGTTCTGATGCAACCAACAATAATAAAATTGCAAAAATATTTATCGACTACAACAACAACGGAAACTTTACCGATGATAACGAACTTGTTGCTACAAGTGGTAATCTAAGTAATGGAGGTGCATTTACTGGCAACATTGCCATTCCTAACACGGTTACTATTGGTAACTTTTTAAGAATGCGTATTGTGCTACAAGAAACGTCAAGTGCTGCAGAAGTTAATGCTTGTGGAACTTATGGTAGAGGTGAAACGCAAGACTATCGTTTACTTGTAATCAATCCTTCTAACGATGTGTCTATCACAAATATCTCAAGCCCTAGCTCATTAGAGTGCGAAGACAGTACACAATATTTAACAGTTCAACTTCGCAACAATGGTTCTGCACCAGCCGATAATGTAAGCGTTACTGCTACCATTAAAGAAGGCAACACGGTTATCAGCACCATCAATGCTCCATATCCTGGAACCATTCCTGGTCAAACAAATGCCAATTTAACTTTACAAAAGCCTTTTTTAACCAAAGCAAACACCTCCTACAATGTTGATGTAAGGGTTAATTTTACTGGAGATCAAAATCCATCCAACAATGCACTAAGTAATGATATTTCAATTAGTAGCAAATCAGGTACACCAGATGCGGTAGGTACTATTTGTGGAAGCAACGCTATTTTAAGAGTCGTTAATCCAGAAGCTAGTGCAAACTATTTTTGGTATAACAGCGCTGCAAGCAACACACCCATTGCTGCAGGACCAACACTTAACACCACTACCATTCCTGCCAATAAAACTTATTTTGTAGGAAGAGAAATGAAAACAACGGTGGGTCTTCCTAATAAAATGGTACACCCCGATGGTGGATACAATAGCTTTAGTGGCAACTTTGTACGTATTAATAACTCAGTACCAGTAATCATTGAAAGTGTAAGATTATACATTGGAAATCCTGGAACAGTTCAGGTAATGCTTGCCGATTTAGGAACCTTAAATGCCAATGGTAGTTACACCTACTTCCCATTAGGTAGCGTTACATTTAATGTTACGGCTACACACCCAACTCCAACAGGTGGTGCCGTTACAGGGAATCCAGCAGCTGATACCGGTGCTATTTACCAGTTAAATCTTCCAGTTAACACACCTGGCGATCACGTATTAATTGTTACTTGTTCAAATGGTGCTACCATTTTTAGAAACAACAATATCATTGGTGCTACATATCCAATGGCCGTTCCGGGTGTATTTAGTATTACTGGAAACAGCGTAAACTGGGGTTCTACCAACGATCCTAATCCATTCTACTATTTCTTCTATAACATGAAAATTAGAACGCAGGCTGGCTGCGTTAGTGATAAAGGAACCGTTGTGGCAACTAATGTTGTAGCGCCAACAATTTCTAAAGTGGCCGATTCATTGGTAAGTAGTGCATTATCAGGTAACCAGTGGTTCTTTAATGACATCCCAGTGGCAGGTGAAACAGGACAAAAAACCAAGTTAAGACAATCGGGCGCTTATAAGGTTGTGGTAACAGATGCAAATGGATGTGCTCAAACCTCTAATATCATCAACCACGTGGTAACTGCATTACCTCCAGAAGTAGTAGCCAAAGAAATTAACTTGAGCGTATCACCAAACCCTAACAATGGTAAATTCCAACTTCGTTTTGAGGTTAAAAATAGAGCGCCGTTAAATATTGATATATTAACCGCGAGTGGCCAAAAAGTATTTACCGAATCAACGCCTAACTTTAATGGTATATACAGTAAGGAAATTAATATTGGAAAACCTAGCTCGGCGTATTACCTTTTAAAAATTGAGCACAACAAAAAAACATACACCCAAAAAGTAATTATCATAGACTAGTTAGCTTGTCTGGCGTACCTTTAAGGTATGAAAAAGTTTTACCTAGTTATATTTGTAATAGCTGCCTGCTTAACAACTGGCAGCTATTCTTTTGCGCAAAAGAATGATAAAAAAACAGGGTTTTTAAAAGACAGTACCACGCAACTGCCCATTGTGCTTGCTAGTATTACCAATTTAACCACGCGCGAAACAGTAATGTCTAGTAGTGTTGGTAAATTTACTATTGCAGTAAAACCAAAAGATATTTTATCCTTTGCTGCTGTTGGATATTATTTTGACACCCTCACTATTACTCAAGAAAATAGTATAGGCGCCATTACTGCTTATTTAAAACCGCTGGGTGCCTATCTAGGAAATGTAACGGTAAGTAGCAAAGGATTAAATAGATACCAGTTAGATAGCATAGAGCGCCGTAAAGAGTTTTTACAGGGCATTGCGGGTTATATGATACCAGCCGTTGCCAAGGCAAATTCGGGCGCAGGTATTGCACTTAACATAGACCGTTTTTCTAAAAATGAAAAACGTAAAAGACGTGCTTACGCTTTTTATGAGTCTAATGAAAACGAAGCCTATATCAATTACCGCTTTACACCAGAACTAGTAGCTTCTCTTACGGGATTTAAAGATGATGCACTGCAAACATTTATGCAAACGTATAGACCATCTGCTGCTTGGTTACGCACCAATCTAACCAAAGAAGATTTAGTGTATTATATTAACGCACAGTTAAAAAACTACAAGCCTACTCGTAACGAAGAGCGTTAATTGGATTGAGTTTAGCAGCTTTCATAGCAGGATAGATACCAGCACCAAGACCCACTGCAGTACAAATAATGATACCTGTAATAACCCAACCCCATGGAATAATAAATCCAGTATTTAAAAATATGGCGAAAATATTTCCAACGCCAACGCCTAATAAAATACCAAAAAAGGCGCCTAATAAACTAATAATCACACTCTCAAATAAAAACTGCTGACGCACATTTTTACTTTTCCCACCAATGGCTTTAATGAGACCCACTTCTTTGGTTCTTTCGTTAACGGCTACTAGCATAATATTCATAAGGCCAATAGCGGCACCTATCAATGTAATTAAACCAATCGCACCAGCAGAACCCGTAATACTACTCAAAAACCCAATAAATAATTCGGCAAACTTGTCACTTTTTTCAATCACAAAATTATCTGCTTCGGTAGGCATTAATTTTCTGATGGATCTAAAATAAGCTGTGGCCTGACCTGCAGCAGGATCAATTTCTTTAACATTGGCCACCATAACGCCCATCAAATAAGAGTTACTGGCATTGTCGTACTTTCTAATATTATTATAGGTCGTAACAATTACATCATCCTGACGCAACATAGCACTTGAGCCCTTTGCTTTTAAGAGCCCAACCACACGGTAAGGTGTGCCGCTAACCCGCACCACTTTATCGATACATTTTTCGGGCTTATCACCAAATAAAGTAACAGCCACCGCATTACCTAAAATACAAATGTTTCGGCCACTTTGTAAATCTTGCTCATTTAAATTTCGTCCCTGAATTAAAGTGTAACCACTTACCGCTAAATAATTTTCGTCGCCACCCATAATAGTTATTTGCGGATTGGTTTTTTTATCTTGGTAATGAATCTCTTGACCACCAGGACCCCTTCTATAAATACTTACAAAAGCACCCGGAAAACTATAAGTTTTTTTAAAAAACTCAGCATCTTCTTTACGAATAGGCTTATCTAAATTTGATTTTTTTTCTTTTTGACCCCTTACCGATTTTGACACATCGGAATTGTTACCCCCCATTCTTACCCGCGAATTTTTATACCTAATATTAAAGGCATTGGTACCCATCGAAGAAAAGCTTTCTTTTAAACTCTGGTTCATAGCTTCGATCGCCGTAATAATGCCAATCAGTGCCATAATACCAAATGCAATAATCGCCACGGTAATACTCGTACGCAATTTGTTGGCGCGAACCGTACGCCAAGCAAGTGATAAAGAATCAAAAGAAGTCATTCCTGCCATAGTAGTAGCATTATAGCTGCAAAGATAGCACAGATTAAGCAGCCCCTAAACAGAGGGACTCAAAAAAGTGAGGAGCGGTAAACACCCAATAAGTATGGTAAAATACTAAAAGTAAAGCCAGCTCAATAGCATAGAAGGCCAAATACCCAATAGCACAATGAGTGCAGCAACTACAATCAATGCCGCTTTGAAGCCGCCTGAAATTGGAAGTGTTTGAGGATCTCCTTCTTTGAAATACATAGCCTGAATGACTCTAAAGTAATAGTATACGCTTACGGCAGCCAAAAGCACGGCCACAATAATAAGCCAAAGTGCTCCACCCGCTTGTAAAGCGCCCGCTAATACATAGTATTTTGCAAAAAAGCCAGCCGTTAATGGAATACCTGATAATGATAATAAGGAAACAGTGGCTGCAAAAGCAAGTACGGGTTCTTTTTTAGCAAGACCATTAAAACCATCTAAAGTATAATCCTGCAATTTGATAAGCACCGCAAAAATGCTGATCGTGGCTAAACTATAGGCAGCTGCATATAATAAAATACCTTCTTTTGCAATTTCAGTATTATTGGCATAAAGCGCAAAAAGCATAAAGCCTGCTTGCGCAATACTTGAATAAGCAAGCATTCGTTTTACGCTCTGCTGAAATACAGCAGTAATATTTCCAATGAATAAAGTAGTTACAATGGCAAAATCAACAACAATATGCCATGTAGGACCTAGCACTTTGTACTGGTTTTCAAATACACGAATAAAAGCCAGCATACCAGCAGCCTTTACAATGGTTGACATAAAAGAAGTGAACACACTTGGTGCACCATCATATACATCGGGTGTCCAAAAATGAAATGGAGCTGCCGATACCTTAAATGACATAGAAGCAAACAATAAAATAATACCAGCCACAAGTAAGAACGGTGGTTGTTGAGAAGCAGTAATGATACCTCTTATACCTGCGTTATGCACCATACCAAAATTACCGGTAGCACCATACATAAGCGCAATACCCATCAGCATAACACCGGTAGAAAAAGAACCCATTAAAAAATACTTGAGCGATGCTTCGTTACTTTTTAAATTTCTTTTATCCGAACCTGTTAAAATATAAAGTGGAATCGATAAAATTTCTACACCAATAAATAACATCAGTAGTCCATTAAATGAACTTAAAATAGCGACACCACAAAGCACAAAAAAGATAAGTGCAAAATACTCTGCCACATTCACACCCACTTCAGTAATATCACTTCCACTTAAAACTAAATATATAAATGTGGCACCGTAAGCAATACAGTTGAAAAACAAACCATAACGCTGCGTAACAATTAAATCATGCGTATTGATATCAAACGAAAACAGATTGTACATTTCCATTAAATTGGCAGCGAGTAATACAAGCATACCCACCGTTGCAATATTTTTAATGATTGATTTATTGGTGGTAAAAATGCCACTAAACATCATCACAACACCCAGTAAAGCCGATACAATAATTGCGTTCATAAGAAATTATTTTATAACGAGTAAAGCGTTAACAGAATCTTTGGTTAAATCAATGAGTGGTTGCGGGTATACACCTAGCGCAATAACAGCAACAACAATTACAATAAGTACCCACTTACTGTAAGCGTTGATTTCAGTTGCGTTAGCAGTGATAGCAGATACTTCGCCAAAAAGTACTTTTTGTACCATTTGAAGTGTGTAAATAGCACCTAAAATAATGCTCACACCCGCTGCTGCTGCAATCCAAATATTATATTGGAATAACCCATTAAATAATAAGAATTCACCAATAAATGCATTGGTTAATGGTAGTGCAATATTTGCAAAAGCTAGTACTACAAATAAGATAGCCATGGTTGGCGCTTTTGTAGCAAGTCCACCTAGCTCCGATAATTTTCTAGTACCGAGTGTATTTTCGATAGCATTAGCCAGTATCCAAAGACCAATCACATTAATCCCGTGGTTAAACATTTGCACTTGCACGCCTTGTAATCCAAGTGTGCCACCCGCAAAAATAGCAGCGGCCATCAGTCCAATGTGTGCAATAGAAGAATAGGCGATTAAACGCTTGATATCGTCTTGCTGCATCGCAATTAAAGAAGCGTAAATCATACCTACAACTGATATTATAATTATTGGCATTTCAAACTGATTGGCAGCAAACGGGAAGAGAGGTAACACCCAACGTATTACTGCAAATAATCCCATTTTAACCATCACGCCACTTAGTACCATAGTAGTTGCTGTTGGCGCCTGCTCGTAAGCATCTGGCTGCCAAGTATGTAAAGGGAAAATGGGCATTTTGATAGCAAATGCAATAAAAAACAAAAAGAAAGGAAGCGCTTCTTCGCCACTGGTTAAATCGGTGTTGGTAAACGAAGACCATGCAAAACTATGATCCTTGGTATGTAGATAAACCAGTAAAATACCAACGAGCATTAATAAAGAACCTATAAATGTATAAATGAAAAATTTAAACGTAACTGCAATTCTTTTTTCGCCACCCCAAATAGAAGATAAAAAGTAAACAGGGATCAAAGCAAGTTCCCAGAAGAAATAAAATAGTAGCGCATCCATAGAAACAAACACACCCATTAATCCTACCTGCGCCAGAGACATAAGTGCATAAAAACGTCCTGGATTACTGTAATTATTGTTGCGGGTTGCTATTAATATGAGCGGCATACTAATCGCTGTTAACAACACTAGCATCTTAGACATACCATCAAGTGCTACGCTAAAGCTTGCGCCAATACTTGGCAACCAGGTAGCTTCAAACTGATGCATAGAAGCCGGCATTGCATAAATACCAATTACAGCAGTTAGTAAAGTAATTACCGATGCTACTATTGCCCAGTTACTTGCTGCCTTTTGGTCTTTAATAAAGAACCCTAAAATGCCTGCAACCAGCGGAATAAAAAGTAATAAAACAGGAATCATATCTTTTATTTAACGTAAAT
>JBIIZN010000113.1:0-4789 GCA_044346275.1 Sediminibacterium sp. | reverse complement strand
TCCTGCATATCTCTGTCACAATTAGATCCTGGAAATACAACCACACCAAACTTCATAAAATGTATAATTATCTGATAGAATACTGCAAAGGTAACCCTCAAAAAGATAAGCAAAAGGCTAAATTTTCACCAAATGCCAGTTGTTGATAATTATAAGGCCAAGGGCCGTCCAAAACAGGAAATTAGGGAGTAATAGCTTTTTTGGGTTGCTATACCCATTAGAAATGGTGGCAGATAGCGGTACGAGCCCCATAAGTAGCACTTGTGTACCCAAACTACTAAACAGGAAGGGGCTTAAAATGAGGGTAAAAAGCAGCACCATCATGACCCCCCAGTTTTTACGAATTTGTATCACGAGTCTACCCACATTCAGCTGTAATTGATAGAGCCCAACAAGCGTGGCAAATAAGACGAAACCTAGATTTATCAAATACAATTTACCAAAGCCATTTACGGGAGAACCAAAAGAAATATGGGGCAAATAAATACGGAGTAAAGCAAATTGATTGTTGAGGTACAAAAAGACCACCAAAAAGTAGTAAGGTAGTAAAATTCCAAGAAGTAAAACCAACCACTCGGCAATTCTAAAAGGCCTCACAACGGCAAGTGCAAATAATACTACCACAATTAATATAGCAGTAGGATGGAATAATAAAATAGATATTCCAGCAATAATGCCAATATTAAATAAAAGTGTTTTTGGTTCCGGATTGTTATAGAGTCTACTAAGCTTTATAAAAATCCATAGCGTCAGTGAATTACTCACGAGCGTTTCTGATATTACAGGCGCGCTCATCATGAGTCCAGATAACAAAACATAGGTCATCGCAGGCACATAGTTAACATTCGAAAACATACGGAGGTCCTGCATCACCATATTAAGGCGAAGCGCCTGTGCAACTAGTAAAGCGTGAAATAAAATGATTTGGATAGCATGCGGTAAATTATAGATGTACCGCGCTAAAACATAAGAAAACAAACCGTTTTGTTGCCCCAAATCAATAGCTGTTGGTAGCGCCTGCTCCGTTGCATGCAAATGAACCCCAACACTTAAAAGGAGGACTAGTAGTATATTAACAACGGATCTGTCTCTAAATAAAAATACCATGCGGCTTGTTATGGCCTAAAAGTAAGCTAATATTCAATTTTAGCAAAACAAGTATAGCCCCTGTACATACATGGAACAATAATTTGCCTAAGTCCAATTTGCTTAGCTAACCTTGGCATGAATTCATGACCACGATCTACATTTTTGAAAGTAGGATTTCGGTTAATTCTTCCATCTGGCGCAATTGCTTGATTGGTTAAAACATTTTGGTTTTTTTCTTGCATGTTAAAAATGAAATTGAGTTGCTCGCCACTATTTAACATAGAAAATCCTATAAAATTCTCGGAATTATCGTCGTACTGATTTTTCCGAATCATATTACTCCATTCCATATTCCCTTTTGCATCAAAAGAAATAACGGCAATATTTTCGGCGTAATACCTAACCTGGTTGTTGTTGCCAAAAAAAGCTGGGTTTCGACCCCATGGCGAAAGCCCCATGCCACCCATTGGACTATTCCATGAATAAAAATCCATAGGAGACCAAAAAGGAGATCCATACAAGTAATCCCATCTATTAAGGGTACTACCTCTCGATGAAGAAAAAACAGATTCTGAAATCATCATAAAACCACCATCACGCCTTAGTATGATATTTTTTAAAAAATAATCATTGAAAGCCGCTTTAATACCGTTTTGACCCTTTGCATCTTCTTTAAATTCTTCGGAAAAATAAGTAGTGGCATTAAGTAATTCCTTGTCTGAATTTTTATCCCATAAAGTAAAATAAATGCCCTCAATATTTCCGCGTCTTTGTTTACCAAAAAAAGAAGTGATTAAATAATGCTTGTTTAAATTGTCTACTTTAATATGTATATCATCTAAATAAATGCCGCGCACCGCTAAATCAGAAATATAGGCATTGTCTTCATTGGCTTTTTTTGTTATGAGAGATACTTTATTGATATTGTCGTTTTGCGAGGTACCACTCGCTCTTACACAAATTAAATTACCTTCATTGTCAAGCGCAAACTCTGCCATAAAATCGTTACGCTGTGGCATTGGCACTTGAATTAAAGATTTTTTGATGAGTGTGAAATCCTGATCAAATAAGCAGGTAGTTAATGCATGCGATTTTTCATTTTGGCTATTGATTTTAAAAATCATTATCTTTTTCTTGTCTTCACTCACCACCAAAGAATAGAGACGGTTGGTACCAATAGATGTAACATCGACGGTACTATCAAGCTGCATGGGTTCCGATAATAAATTGCCATCACTATCCATTTTTACCGCCATACAATAGACGGTGTTTTTTCGTTGAAATTGATAGAGTAAGTAAAAGTGATTGGCGTAGGTTAAAAAGTCGGTTTGCATAAGCCTGTCTGGCATATTAATTTGTTGCTTACCCAGCAGATTCATATCCTGATCAAATACCGAAATAGAATGGCTAAAGCGGTAGTTTTTGTACACCAAAATTTTGCCGCCTACTTTTCCCAGCACTTCAAAACTATAGGAACGGGGATCGTCTTTGTCAGGCTCAGAATAGGCTATTTGCTGCGCCATAAGGGCAAGGGGTAGCATATTTAGCACCAACAAAAGGAGTAAAATTGACTTTTTCATACCAAAAAGCTTTAGTCAATCAAAGGTAAGCCCCTTTGGCAAGAACTCCCCCATTCAAAAGGCTAAATAAATCTTAAGGTAGATTGCTATTTATTTGGAACCGGAACTTGTTTTTTACTATACATTTGTGTAGCAAAATTTTACATACGTGAGCAAGAATATTAACAAAGTCACTTCTGCAGGGCTCGTCATTGCACTAGGTATCATTTACGGAGATATTGGAACCTCTCCCTTATACGTTTTAAACGAAATCATTTCAGGTAGAGAAATTAGTGATTTGCTAATTATTGGTGCCCTGTCTTGTATTATTTGGACACTCACGCTACAAACCACTTTTAAATATGTGATTCTGACTTTAAGAGCAGACAACAAAGGCGAGGGAGGTATCTTTAGCTTATACGCGCTTGTAAGAAGGCGTAAAAAATGGCTTGTAATCCCTGCTATGATTGGTGGTGCAGCCCTATTAGCCGATGGTATTATCACACCTCCCATTACCGTTACTTCGGCCATTGAAGGACTCAGACAAATTCCTGTATTCCATGACATTACCCAGCAAACCATTGTAACCATTGTAATTGCCATTATTAGCGTCTTATTTTTTGTGCAACAATTTGGAACCGCTTCTATTGGGAAATTATTTGGACCCATTATGATGGTGTGGTTTACCATGATTGCTATTTTAGGATGCAGCCATCTATTAGATGATATATCCATTTTAAAAGCCTTTAACCCCTACTATGGTATAAAATTGCTAGCCACTTATCCCAAAGGATTTTGGCTACTTGGCGCTGTGTTTTTATGTACCACAGGAGCAGAAGCACTTTATAGTGATTTAGGGCACTGCGGTAAAGGCAATATTCGTATCTCTTGGATTTTTGTTAAAACATGTTTGATCATTAACTATTTAGGCCAAGGCGCTTGGTTATTGGCTAATAAGAGAGGGCGAATGATTGAAGCTTTGGAAATGGCCAATGGCTTTAATCCCTTTATTGATATAATGCCACAGTGGTTTAAACTGATTGGCATTATCATTGCTACAGCGGCAGCCATTATTGCGAGCCAGGCATTAATATCAGGATCCTTTACCCTTATTAGTGAAGCCATGCGCCTAAACTTATGGCCTAAAATGAAAATCAATTATCCTACCGAAGAAAAAGGACAATTATATATTCCGGGCATTAGCCTTTTATTATTTGTGGGTTGCGTAGGTATCACTTTATATTTTCAAAAATCTGCAAACATGGGCGCTGCCTACGGTTTAGCGATTACGCTTTGCATGATTAGTACCTCCATTTTGTTTGCTAACTTTTTGGTAAACAAACGAAAAGCCCCAGCCTGGATTTATCTATACCTCCTTGTTTATTTACTCATAGAAAGTTCATTTTTAATTGCCAACCTAGAAAAATTCATGCATGGTGGCTATGTAACACTCATAGTTGGTGGCGCATTATTTGCTGTGATGTATGTTTGGTTTAGAAGCAGAAAAATTAAAAACAGATACGTTGAGTTTGTGCATTTAGAAGACTACATTCCAATGATTCAGGAACTTAGCAACGACAAATCCATTCCTAAATATGCAACGCATTTAGTGTATATGACCAGTGCCAATAACCACAAAGAAATTGAGCACAAAATCATCTATTCGATTTTAAATAAAAAACCAAAACGCGCCGATATTTATTGGTTTGTGCACGTAGACGTTATAGATGAACCTTATACTTGTGAATACTCGGTAGAACATATCATTCCTAACGATATTATTAGGGTTGAATTTAGACTTGGCTTTAGAATGGAACAGCGCATTAACCTTATGTTTAGAAAAGTAGTAGAAGATTTAGTAACCAACAAAGAAGTGAATATCACAAGCCGTTACGAAAGCCTCGAAAAAAATAATGTGGTAGGCGATTTTCAATTTATCGTACTAGAAAAATATTTAAGCCAAGACAACGAACTTCCAATTCTAGAAAGAGTGATCATGAAACTTTATTTCTGGCTTAAAGAAATTAGCCTTGGAGAAGAGCGTGGCTTTGGACTGGATCCAAGTAATGTAACCGTCGAAAAATTCCCATTAATTGTAGCGCCTGTTTCTAATTTAAATTTAAAGCGCACCGATTTTGAAG
>JBIIZN010000112.1:0-4802 GCA_044346275.1 Sediminibacterium sp. | reverse complement strand
TATAGGCCCTATTTTCGATCATTGGCACCCACATTGGGCAGGCCTGCTGGAATACTTTCACTTCCGGAAAAAATTTAGCAATTTCTACGGGGTAACTCTCACTCTCAACAGTTCCCTTAGTACCCACAATACCCACCTCCTTTGAGGTAGAATATTGACCCAGCACTTCGGTGGTTGGTCGAATAACGCCGAGCACTCTTTTTTGCGCGCCCCTACTTGGCAGGTCTTTTTGTTGTATTGTTCTTAATGATTTTGCAGAAGCGGTATTGCAAGCCAAAATGACCAAATCACATCCTTTATCAAACAACCAATCTACGGCTTCCAAAGTGTACTGATATACCGTTTCATAAGACCTAGGGCCGTATGGTGCGCGCGCATTGTCACCGAGGTATATAAAATCATGGGTAGGAAGTGCCAACTGCAGTTCTTTGAGCACCGTTAATCCACCGTAACCACTATCAAATACACCAATTGGCTTTTTTGTTTGCATACACAAAAATAAGAACCCCGTCTGGTATAGACGGGGTTCAGGTATAAAAAGTTTGTAAAAGCTTACTATCCTTTTTTAGCAGGTGCTGCTGTTTTAGCAGGCGCTGCAGGAAGTGAACCACCCGCTTGTTTCCATGCATCCATAATTTCTTGTGGAAGTGCAAGGTTTAATTTCATTGCAACACGAATGGTTAGGTTATCTAAAATATTAGGTTGCATATACGGAGACAATGTTTCTGTCTTTAACACAAGCGTATACTTTTGTTCAGCAACGATTTGTTGTAAAGCAGTTACCATCTTTTGTCTGTAGGGTAAAAGCGATTGCTCCATTTTACCATTTTGCATTTCTTGTGCATACTGCTGCCAGTTTGCTAATTTATAACCTAAACGGTTTAAATCAGATAAAGCCATTTCTCTTGCTTTTGCAGGCATAGTAGCAGAATCTTTTTTGAAAAGACTATCTCTACGCTGATAATCTTGCACCGTGTAAGCATATTCAGGATTCAAAGAATCTTTAACGAAATTGTTAATGATCGTATCAATTTTTTGAATATCTGGAAACAGGCTCAATAAACTTTGTTCATCAAAGTAACCAATTTTAACCTGCGCGTTTGTGGTATTTGAGAATAGTAGGCTGGCTGCTAAAACCACACAAACAAATAATAATTTCTTCATTGTAGAGAGTGTTTGAATTTTTATTAGAACTGTTTATTTAAACTTTTTATGTTTTTATTTTATCCCTAACTCTTTAAGCACATCATCGCTTTTATCAAGTTTCGGGTCGGCAAATATAATGGTTATTCCTTCACTTTTATCGAGTACGAAGTCATAAGAACGGCTGGTAGCTATTTTTTGGATGGCATCATATACTTTATCCTGAACTGGCTTTATGAGGCGCTGACGCTCTTTAAATAGGTCACCTTCGTAGCCAAAACGCTTTTTTTGAAGGTCACGAACCTGTTTTTCCTTTTCAAAAAGCTCGTCTTCACGCTTCTTTTTAAGGGCTTCTGTTAGCATAAACTGCTCAGACTCATAGTTTTTATACATTTTGTCGAGCTGCACCTGTAAATCATCAATTTCCTTTTGCCACTGCTCTCCAATGAGTTTTAGCTTGGCATCGGCTTCTTTGTATGCCGGAATACGCTCAAGGATATACTTGGTATCAATCACAGCATAGCGTTGTTGCGCTGAAGCACCCACTGCAGTACCGAGTACCATCAAAGCCACAAATAATAACTTTTTCATACTTCTAATTTAAATATTATTCTGGTTCAAAACCTAACATAAAGGTAAATCTAGCCGCATCCTTCATGGCACCATTTGGCGTAAATCTATCAAGTCCAACACCATAATCAAATCCTAAAAGTCCAAACATTGGTAGGAAGAAACGCATACCTAAACCAACAGATCTACGCAGTTTAAATGGATTGTAATCTTTAAAAGTGTACCAACCATTTGCTGCTTCGTAAAAGCCTAGTGCGTAGATGGTACTGCTTGGATTTAAACTAAGTGGGTACCTAAGTTCCACACTATATTTATTAAATATGGTAAAGTATTGACTCGCCCTTTGTTGATCCGGATTGATTTTTGGATTTGAATTTTCGTAAACAGGATACCCTCTATGTGCAATGATGTCAAAACCTAAAAGTGCAAATTGATTACTTAAACCCGCGTCACCAACCTGGAATCTTTCAAACGGAGACATGCCTAAGGCTGTATTATACCTACCCATGAAACCAAATTTTGCGGCGGCTCTAATCACAAATTGTTTGTTACGGTCTTCGCCATGTGGTCTACCAAGTGGCACAAACCATTCGCCGTTCATACGCCACTTGTGGTATTCAATCCATTGGTATGGATTGGCACTTTTTTGGAGATTTTTATTGAACAAAGAATAAGGTGGTGTGGCTTGCACACTAAATAAAAACGTGGATCCACTTTTTGGATACAGTGGCTGATCTATAGAAGAACGCTGTAATGCAATTTTAAGGTTTACATTGTTTACAATACCATTATCAAATCCAGGAAGATTTCTTGGATCAATAGCATAATCACTAAGCTTATAACGTGTATAGTTTAACCCAACAGAAAGTGAGAAAAAGTCGTCGGGCCATTTTAATTGTTTTGCCAAGCTAACGGTAGCACCAGTGGTAGAGATGTATCGAGAGTTACCTGCATTTGGATCGAACATACCTGTGAGCGGATCAATGGTTTGTCCAAATTTGGTATTAAAAACGCTGACCGTTAATGCATTTCTTTTTTTACCACCAAACCAAGGCTCGGTGAAAGAGAAGTTGTAGGAACGGAATGCTCTACCATTACTTTGTACACGAAGACTTAGTTTTTGCCCTTCTCCCATTGGAAGTGGATCCCATGCTTGCTTCTTCCAAATATTTCTTACAGAAAAGTTATTGAAAGAAATACCTAGTGTACCCGTAAGTCCAATAAATCCACCCCAACCAGCACTCAACTCTAATTGATCGCTCGATTTTTCCTCTACGGTGTAGTTGATGTCAACGGTACCATCATCTGGATTAGGTCTTGGATCAATGCCAATTTTTTCTTGGTTGAAATAATTGAGCTGTGCAATTTCACGTTGAGAACGCATCAAATCTGATCGACTAAATTTCTCACCTGGTATGGTTCTTAATTCTCTTCGGATCACGTGCTCTTTGGTACGGTCATTACCATAAATACGAATGTTTTTGATGGTCGCTTGCGGACCTTCAATAATTCTGATTTCGTAATCGATGGTATCATTGTAAACAGCTGTTTCTACTGGATCCGTATTAAAAAATAAGTAACCATCATCTTGATAGATACCACTGATATCGCCACCCTCTGCTGCTGCAGATTTACCTAATTTTTTGTTGAGTGTTTCTAGGTTGTAAATATCTCCTTTACGAATACCCAAAATGGCAGTTAATATAGAATCTGAATACTTTGTATTACCTCTCCAAGTAATGTTACCAAAATAATAACGTCGACCTTCACTTACTTTGATGTCAATATTAATATGTCCATTGCCATTATAATAAACGGTATCGTTTACAATGGTGGCATCACGGTAACCTAGTGAGTTGTAATAATCTAAAATATTATCCTTGTCTTCTTCGTATTTTTTAGTATCAAATTTTGCACTAGAAAATTTTATACGCGCATAAGGATCTAGTACTTTTTTGGTTTTTGTAAAGGTTAAAAAACCTTTTTCTTTCATGTATTGCTCAAACGTATATCGCTGTGTTTTTACAATTTTTGGTTCGTCAAATACAGGAAATAAAGTAAGTCTAGATTTTTCGTGGACTTCTTTTAATTTCTTTTTCAAGAGCCCCGCTTCTACAGTATTGCCTCCAAAATTGATATTATTAATTCGCACTTTAGGGCCTTTATCAATTACGAAATCAAGTAACAACGTGTTCTCGTAAGTAGAATCAGATTTCTCAATAATTTTAATTTGTGAATTTTGAAAACCTTTTTCGGCATAGAATTTTTTAATGGCTTCGATCGCTGAAATTTTCATATTCTCGGTAATCACACGGTTGCGTACAAGCCCTGTCTTACCCGTTAAATCTTCTGCATCACTTTTGCTTACTCCTTTAAATAAGAAATTTGATAAACGAGCACGCTCTGTTACTGCAATTTCAATTTCAATATTTTTATCTTCTAATTTTGTGATGAAAATTTCAACGTCAGAGAAATAGTTTTGCGCCCATAATTTATTGATGGCCTTAGAAAACAAATCGCCACCTGGAATTACAATTTCGTCTCCAACATTAACATTGGCAATAGAGATTAAAAGGTTTTCATCAAAAAAGCTATTACCTGAAACCTTAATAGCACTGATCTTATATTTTTTAGGCGTTTTTTGACTGAAAATATTGATAAGCTCCGCATCAACATTGGTAATCACCGTATCCTTATTTTCTTGCGCACTAGCCACACTACTTGCTAGCGATAATACGATGGCCAACATCAATAATTTGTACACTTTCTGCATCTTTTTCTATTTGTTATATCGCTGGCTGATCTATCACCACAGCAGATTTGGTCTATTTTGGTTCTTATAAGCGGAGCAAATTAACGGGAATAATGAAAAGTCTTTGTTAAATCGCTATAACTTATTAAATAATTATATAATATTTTTATACTTTATCTTCTTCTTGAATTTGTTTTCCTGTTTTACCAAACCTACGTTCTCTTTGCTGAAAATCAAGTATTGCTTCATTTAAATGAGCCTTTCTGAAATCTGGCCACAATATAGGGGTAAAATAGAGCTCTGCATAAGCAAGTTGATATAATAAAAAATTGCTTAT
>JBIIZN010000030.1:0-15764 GCA_044346275.1 Sediminibacterium sp. | reverse complement strand
AACGCGTTCAATTAAAGTTGTAGAAAAGAAAAAGTAAACTGGGGGTTTTTTCACTGATAGGGGCAAGTGCCAGTTGCTCGTCCTATCAGCATCCACGTCGCGATCGGACCAGTAGTTCCGCAATAGATGCCACTCCCAAACAAGTTGTTGTTGGGCAGTTGTTAATGATTCTATTTTGAAATACAATTTTCACCAAAGCGTTTATAATACTTTTGAAGGTGTAAAAATAGGTTAGTTTGTAGTAAAATAGGGGGTTTTCCACAAAAAATCCTCATTTTCACTAACGGTTGTAAGCATTAAAAAAGGCTACCCGATTTAGAAGTAGCCTTTTGAAGTATAATTATTTCATTTATTGTCCGCCACCTCTAAACGTACGCATCATATTATTCATTTGACGTTCTGCTCCTGGCATTTGCATCATACGCATCATTGGATTTTGAGGTCCTTGTGTTGCTCCAAATTTGCGCAAATTATAGGTAAAGCTAATCATGAAGTAGCGCTTTAAAACACGAGTTTGCAAATCTTGAATAAAGTTACTTGTTACATTTCTAGAGATACTTATATTTTGATTTAATAAATCAAATACATAAAACTTTAATTCGCCAGCTTTATTTTTTAGCATTTGCTTAGATAAGCTTGCATTCCAAAGTGGAATACTTGTATTAAATCCTTCACTTCTGCCTCCATTATAGATATAGTCAAAGTCTGTAGATAAAACCCAGCCGCTCTTTGAATAAATAGTTGCCTCAGTAGAAATAGTTTGGGTAAAGAAGTCTCCATTTTGTTGCGGCTGTAAAGTATAGCGAGCCATTGTCAAATTTGAGTTAGAAGAGAAATTCATATCAAACCCTTCTTTGATGTTAGTTGTCCATGAAATGGTTCCACCCAAATTGGTATTACGTGTAAAATTACTAATACTATTTACAAGCGTTTGTGTTTGACTACGTGAAACATTGGCCATCAAATTTAAATTACTCTTTGGCTTTTTAATAGGAAAACCATAATTGAAAAATCCATTCACATTATAGGTGCCGCTTAAGTTAACAGGTTTAATAGTTTGAACACCGCCACCAGAAATCGTTGTTGAATTTTGAATGTCATTTTCAATGAAGCTACCACTAATGGTTGCAAAGATTATTTTTTGGGTAAAAATATCAAAGGAGTTAAATAGGAATCTGAAAGAATGCGAAAACTGTTGCTTTAAATTTGGGTTACCTGTTCTGATAAGTAGCGGATTACTATTATCAATAACCGGTTGTAACTGCTCTGCAGAAGGCTGAGAGGTGCGTCCATTGTAAAACATTCGCAAGTTTTTTGATTTTGAAAAGTCGTATCTAAAATTTGCGGATGGAAATAAATTTACAAAGTGTTGTTTTAAATTAACATTGGTACTAATGTTTTTGCTTACTAAATCACCAACCTGAAGTCCAGACCCAATGCTGAAATTATATTTAGCTTCTTGAACACGATAGTTCACTGTTACCCTATTAGCAGTAAAGGTGTTTTCAAAAATATTGCTCAAATTAGGAACAGCAATATCATAGTCATTCGTTAGTTTGTTATAGCCCTGTGTTGCCCTTCCTGAATTATTAACATTACTAGAAATGTTATAATTAAATTCGATTTGTTTATTTTTTCCAATAGGCTCTGTGTATGATAAAGTAGCACTATTGTTTTTGCCATCGCGGTTAGTCGTATAAATCTGATCTAGTGTATCGGTGTAGCTACGTGATGGTAAATTAAACTGATTTTGTGACCAGTTGCTTCCAGATCCGTCGTTGGTGTTATAACTACTATTTAAACCAATAGAATAGGTACGACCTTTTTTAGCAAAACGGTGTCTAAAGGTTGCCTCCAAACTTCCATTGATACCCTGATTGTCTCTTGTAGAGTTTACGCGAGAGCTATTAAGGCTTGTGATTTTACCTCGGGTAGAACTTGTTGTTTGAAAGGTTTCTGAATGTGTATTTTGAAAGCTGATGTTAGGTCTAATAATTAACGTATTGCTCGTGTCAAAATTAGTTTCGATATTAAAATTGATACGGTGATTTTTATTATTAGTCACTGAACTTTGTACCTGCTTACTAAAAATAGAAGAGTCAGTGCTACCCGTAACTAAATTTTCAGTTAAGCTGTTTTGATCTCTAGTTGTAGTTTGGTCGTTGTAAAAGTAACTTCCAGAAAATTGTGTTTTTTTACCCCAATTGTCTTTATAGTTAAGTCCAGCTGCTAGTGTTTGAACAATGCCACCACCGCCGCCGGTTCCAAGCAGTCCGCCTCCACCGCCGCCGCCCATAACCATTGTAGCACCACCGCCACGTCCACCACCGCCGCCGCCAAAGCCGCCACCACCAAGTGAACCTAACATATCCTGTACCGAAAAGTTTTGCTTGTTTACATTGTTGGCCTGACCTGTAAATGTGATTTGTTGGTCGCCATTAAACTTACTGATATTAACACTATTGTCATATAACGCATCGTCAATATTGGCACCTATACCACCCGAAGCTCTACCAAAATAACCTTTACGCTTGTCTTTACGGGTTGTGATATTAATGGTTTTAACACGGTTACCATCATCGAATCCAGTAAATGCACTCTGATCGCTTGCCGCATCAAATACTTGAATTTTATCGATAATATCTGGAGGTAAATTTCTGGTTGCCATTTTAGGATCGTCTCCAAAAAAGCGTTTACCATCTACAAGTACACGTTGTACCGTTTCACCTTGCGCTTTAATACTACCATCTTTATCTACCTGTATACCCGGAATTTTTTTAAGTAAATCTTCAGCAACTGCATTGGGCTTTGTCTTAAAAGCAGACGCCGTAAATTCTACAGTATCTTTTTTCATTTGAACCGGTGATTGCGATACGGTAACATTACCTAAATCATTAGCGGCTTGCTTTAAATAAATTTTACCAAGGTCTACGTTACTATTTTTTGCAGAAAAAATAATTCTTTTAGAAAATGGTTCGTAACCCTGGAATTTTACTTCCACGAGCATTTCACCAAATGGTGCATTGTTAATCATAAAACTACCATCTGCTTTAGCAAGTGTAAAAACCTCAAGTGATGAATCACTCGCTGATAACACTACAATAGAAGCATCCTTGAGGGACTGTTTATTTAAGGAATCAATTAAAATTCCTTTTACAGTAGCTACTGATTGAGCGCTCGCAAAAGAAACTAAAAATACAAGGGAAAATAAGGACAATAATTTTTTCATAAATAGGTGCTAATAGGCGGTGCAAAGTTAATCTATAATGTATGACAGATTTAATGTAAATAAGTTTAAAGGCAAGGTAGCGTGATAATAGGGATCCTTATTTGAATATCGGTGAGAGCCTTTTTAATAAGGATAAAGTTTGTTAATTTTGTAAAACGTTTTTAAAATCAAAATATTGCTATAAAATAAATCAATATGCTATGTTCACCGGTATAAAACAAAGATTCACCCAATTAATCGTTGTAACAACTGTTATGGCGAGTTGCAACAGTACAGAAGCTCCAAAACAAAAAGTAGATAATAACGCTGCACAAACAAGTATGGAGCCTCCAGCTACAAGTTTTCCAGTATCGATGGTGAACAACAAAAAAGATCCCACCTGTGGCATGCCAGTTACTGCAGGTATCTCAGATACAGCACATTACAAAGACAAAGTCATTGGATTTTGCTCGGCAGGCTGTAAAGATGATTTCAAATTGGCTCCGGAAGCAAATATCGCTGCCGCAGAAATTAAATAAACTTAGCTAAATAAGTATTCAACATCTTCACGGGTAAGGCTCTTTACAAAGCCTTCATCGTCGGTAATGAGTTCACGTGCCAAACTGCGTTTGCGGTCTTGGAGTTTTAATATTTTGTCTTCTACGGTATCCGTACAAATCATACGGTACGCAAAAATATTTTTGGTTTGACCAATGCGGTGTGTTCGGTCAATGGCTTGTTGCTCTACTGCTGGGTTCCACCAAGGATCCACAATGTATACATAGTCTGCAGCGGTTAGGTTTAAACCTACGCCACCAGCTTTGAGTGAAATCAAAAATACCCGACAAGATTCGTCATTTTGAAAACGCTGTATGGCGCGCTCTCTTTCTAGCACGGTACTGCTACCATCAAAATATTCGTAATCTACACCAAGCTCGGTAAGTCGCTCTTTAATAAGTGCAAGCATGCCTAAAAATTGAGAAAATACAAGCGCTTTATGATTGCTAATATTTTCTGTGATTTCTCTACCAATTTCTTCTAGCTTAACAGATACATTCGGGAATTTTTCTTCGTCTTTTATAATAGAAGGGCTATCACAAATTTGACGAAGCTTCATGAGGCCTTGTAAAATTGTTAATTGTGACTTTTGAATACCCTGATTATCTACAACACCTAAAATTTTATCACGGTAATCGTTTCGGAAAGCTTCATAAATTTTACGTTGCTCATCACCCATTTCACAAAACAGTACCATTTCTTGTTTCTCAGGTAAGTCTTTGGCCACCTGCTCTTTGGTACGCCTTAACATAAATGGATAGAGGAGTTTGCGCAGATGATCTTTTTGTTCTTTTTCGCCAAACTTATCAATGGGTATAGAAAATTCTTGTTTGAAAAACTCGACGCTTCCTAACATACCCGGATTTAAGAAGTTCATTTGTGCATATATATCAAATGTATTGTTTTGAAGTGGGGTACCACTCAAACAAAGCCTGTTGGTTGCTTTTAAAAGGCCAGCCGCTTTTGTTACTTTACTGTTTGGATTTTTGATGGCCTGACTTTCATCGAGTACCACATAATCAAATGCCACTTCTACAAATTGTTTGATATCGCTACGCAGTGTTCCGTAGGTGGTGATAATTATATCTGCTTCATTAGACGCGAGTGCATCTCGAGAACGTCCAGCACCATGGTGTACATAAAAAGTTATGTTTGGCGTGAACTTTCCAATTTCATTCTGCCAGTTGTACATCAGGGTGGTAGGACAAACTACAAGCGCTTTTAGAGTACCTTCTTCAGATTTAAGATGGTGTAAAAAGCTAAGTGCTTGAATGGTTTTACCAAGACCCATATCATCGGCTAAGATGCCACCCCAGCGTACTTCTCGGAGGTAGTTAAGCCACTGAAAACCACTTTCTTGGTATGGACGCAGCACTTCTTTTAAATGTTTAGGTGCAGGCACATCCTTAATCGAATGATTTTCTTTAAGGCGGTCGTATTTTTCTTCTAACTGAAAAAATAATTCTTCCTCGTCACGTTGTAAATACAATTCTTCAATAACACTAAAATGGTACTTGCTTAATTTGATATTTTCGGAACGGCCTTCGCCCACTCTAAATAATAGTGAGTATTTTTTAATCCACTCTTCTGGTAAAATACCAAGTGTTCCATCTTGAAGTGGAACAAATTGTTGCTTGCTTGCAAGCGCTTTTTTAACGTCTTCAACACTTACTTTTTGCTCACCAAAATGAATTTCAACTTTAGCATCAAACCAATCGGTATTACTGCTAATAAATATTTTGGTAGAAGGCTTTGCGGTATTGAATCTAAAATTTTTGAGCGCTTCAAATCCAAACACCGGAATACTCATGTCTTTAACGGCGTCTACAAATAAAAAGAACCAGTTATTTTTTAATACTTCTGCGCCTTTTAATGCCAATAAATCACTTTGTTCGGGTCTTACAAAACCAGAATGCAGTGATTCTATTTTTGAAATAATACGGGCTTCCGTTTCTAGGTTACGCTGTATCATTAATATTTTATCTGAAAGCGGAACAATGATTTTGTCTTTATCAATAGCACGCACTTCAAAACCTTGATAAGAAAACACGGGCTGAAATAACAAATAGTCGCCGCGTTCTTTAAGGTGTATACTTACTTCGGGGGTGATATTATTAAGCTCTTCTTTTTCGACATTTCCAAAATGAATATGGTACATTTTAGAAAGAGGCAAAACAAAAATTTGTAATTTTTGGGCCCATTCTTCTTTTGTGATTACAATTTTACCACTTGGTAAAAAAGATTCCATCATTAAAATATCATCTGCTTTTTTCCAAGTAAAATACTGTTGATGGTACTTGAAAAGAAGTGGACTGGTACATTCGTTTTCTGAAATATTAACGTCTGCGAGTGGCAGTTTTACGCGGCACTCGATTTCATACGCGCCTTTTGCGTATTGAATTTCAAAATAGGGAGATATAAAATTACATACCAGTTCGGCGGACTCTAAATTAGCCGTAACAAAAGTCTTTTTTTCTGGTAAGGTATATATCAGAAGGCTTTCGCCACAGTGCTCAAATAATTTTTTGATTTTAGGATGTAGGTATTCGTTGATCAGCGTTTTGGTTTCTTCTGGGAGCTGATCGTTGTGCTGCTGCACAATATTTTCCCAAATACCACTAAATGGAGAATTCCGGTCTAGATACCTACTAACTTCTGAAGGCATTAATTTACGAAGCTGCTGTACCAACAATTTATCCTGCTCGTCTAATAATTCGGTATTAATAAACCTGGCAAGGTCTTGCTTTTCTACTTTGCCTAAAAAACGTTGCTGGTCTTCATCCACTTCTCCTTCTACGATATCAAATTGTGTAAAAGGATATTGAATACTGTTTGTAGAAATGACAAGTCCTAATTTTTGAAAAGTTTTACCATTTACTCTAGGAACTGATTCGTCAATCTTTTCCGCTTCTTTTTCGGCCGCAATAAAATCAGGCTTTTTAGGTGCTATGGAAATAGCTTCATTTCCTAATGGAAGCGCCACTCTTTTAATCGATGTATCTAATACACGTAAAAAAGGTTTTCCAGCGGTGTAGGTAAATTCAAATTTGCCAGAAAGATCATCTGCTAATGAAAATCCATAGAGTGCTAATAATTTATTTTTTTCTTTATCCCAGTTTCTGATGGTGTCAAAATAGCCAGGACCAAACTTATTCAGTAATTGTAAAAAAATAATATTTTTATGTACGCAAAGCGGATGTTCTGTTTCAGATCCACAATTACAAGATGTATCAAAATTACGTTCTTCATTTTTTTGAATGAGTAACTGATAGGTGTGTCCTTCATACACCAAAGAGGCTGAAACCCTTTCCTCCTTTGCTTCTAGGATGGTGGCCGAACCTGTTCTTAAAAAATCACTTGCGTCCTCGAAGCTTGTTTGATCAGAAAGCATTTTGATTTGCTTGAGCTCAAGTTGCTTCATTTTTACAATGGTATGCTTTTGATCATAGGCAGCCTCATAGTTACCAAGTTGATTTCGGTCTAATAAATCTTGCAAATGAAAAAGAGCCCCTGCTTTATGTCTACAAATTTCTGATAAGTTATAAGGGCATGCGCAACGAACCGACAAAAATTTTGGATTCTTAAATTGAGAGACACTTACCTTGTAAAAAGTAGCATAGCCATCATCTTTGACCCTGAAATTTACATTGCCCATGAGGTCATCATACTCAAGTAATTCTACATTACCCAATGCATGGATTTTTTTGCCTCTTCTGATTACCTCTTCGGTACCATTGTTGTAAATATGTTTGACCAAGTAAGGTAGCGCCATAGTGCTGTTCTAAATTGCACCCTGTTTAAAAAGGGCAATTTGCGAAAGTACGAAAAAGCTGCTAATTGGCGCGTACTAAATCTCCGTTTTTGTAGATAGGAAGCACGGGAGCAAGGTCTTTGGTAACACAGTAAGTTAAGTCGGCTTCTAGGCCATAGGAAGCCAAGCGGTGCCAATGGGTGGTTTTTTGTATAAATGTGGTGATATCTGCTTTATGCAAATTGTATAAGTCATTTGCCATAAGTGAACTATCACAATGGATGGTAAAATGATCCTTGATTTGTTCAATAACAGCGCCTGCAAATAAAGCATCTTCGATATTTACTCTGTCTTTCCAGGCAGAACAACCGAGTACAACCGGCTTGTTTTGTGCGATTAAATGGGCACAAACCGCAGATAAATTAGGGAATGAACCGGTAATAATTTGATCGGCGCCATTGTTTAGTGCCATATGCAAAAGCTTGGTACCATTGGTTGTTGTAAGAACCAGGGTTTTGCCTTCGATAAAACTACGCGGATATTCGGCAGGAGAATTGCCGTAAGAGAGTCCTTCAATAATTTTTCCGTCACGTTCCCCAGCTGTGATGCCACCGGTTGCTTTTCCCACCTCAATGCATTTGTTGACATTGTCTACAGGGATAATACGGTCGGCACCATTGTAAAGTGCAGTAGCAATGGTAGAAGTAGCCCTAAAAACATCAATAACCACCACAATGCAATCACTGACATTGTATAGTTCTAATAATTTGGGCGATAAAATCGTATGTAAATGTGGTTTGGACTGATTCATCAGGCTGCAAATATAAAGCCAAATGAATGAAAATAAAAAGGCCAGTGCAAAAGCACTGGCCATAAAAAAGAACAGAGGGGCTATCCTTTTTTTGTAAGAATGAGAAGCTCATTGGCATGTACTTCGGTAACATATTTTTTAATACCGTTTTTATCGGTGTAATTTCTGTTAACGAGTTTACCATCGATAGCAACTTCGATACCTTTTACTAAATATTTTTCGGCGATTTCGGCTAGCTTGCCCCAGGCCACTACGGAGTGCCACTGTGTTTCGGTTACTTTTTCGCCGTTGGCGTCTTTGTAAATTTCATTGGTAGCTAAATTAAGATTGGCTACTTTTTTACCGCCTTCAAAATTTGTGATTTCGGGGGTTTGACCTAAATGCCCAATAAGTTGGACTTTGTTTTTAATTGCGTTCATACATGTATGTTTTCATATTTGCGATATACAAATAGAAACATTAATTAGACGCTAACAAATCATCCAATACTATTCGAGTATAAATTCTAAAAACAAGAAAGAATAATTACGCAAAAGGGAACTTAACCACTTTGGCTTTAACCATTGTATTTCTAATATCAATGTAAATTTCAGATCCTACCACAGCATGTGCAGTAGCTACGTAACCCAGTCCCACAGCCTTTTGTAGGCTTGGTGCCTGCGTGCCACTTGTTACTTTTCCAATCACATCGCCAGCTTCATTATTGATCAGGTAATCATGTCTTGGAATACCTCTATCAATCATTTCAAAGCCTACTAATTTTTTAGTAATGCCAGCTGCTTTTTGATTTTCAAAAAATGATTTATTGGTAAAATCTTTAGTGAATTTTGTGATCCATCCAAGTCCAGCTTCAAGTGGAGAAGTGGTATCATCAATATCGTTTCCGTATAAACAAAATCCTTTTTCTAAACGAAGTGTATCACGTGCACCAAGACCAATAGGTTTTAAACCTTGAGGCGTCCCAATTTCAAAAATGGCATCCCAAATTTTATCGGCAGCACCATCGCTATCTTCAAAATAAATTTCAACGCCGCCAGAACCTGTGTAACCTGTTGCACTCACAAGTACATTTTCCACACCCGCAAAAACACCTTTTGTAAACGTGTAATAAGGTAGGTTCAAAATATCCATCTGGGTAAGTGGTTGTAATATTTTTGTAGCGTTTGGACCTTGAATGGCAAGTAAACAAGTTTTGTCGCTAATGTTGTGCATTTCTACACCTGCTGTATTTTTTGAAACAATCCAGTTCCAATCTTTTTCAATATTAGATGCGTTTACAACCAGCATATATACTTTGTTTTGCTCCACACAGTACACGAGTAAATCATCTACAATTCCACCTGTTTCGTTGGGTAGGCAACTATATTGCGCATGCCCATTTTTTAAAACAGAAGCGTCGTTAGAAGTTACGCGCTGAATCAGGTCTAATGCACCCTCTCCTTTTAAAATAAACTCACCCATATGGCTTACGTCAAACACTCCTGCATTATTCCTTACGGCCGCGTGTTCATCGTTAATGCCAGAATAGCTGATAGGCATGTTGTAACCGGCAAATTCAGCCATTTTAGCGCCAAGTGCCAAGTGCTTTTGGGTAAACGGAGTGTTTTTCATAACAGTACATTAGATTGGCTGCAAAAATAAGGGGTTTATTTATATACCATCTTAATAATTGGTTAAGACTGAAACCGAGAAAGCAATAGTTTAATAGCATCAATTCCAAAAGCAATGACTTTTACAGTATCTGAAACACTAGACTCTTTTTTTGTTGAATTTCGCTTGATGGTATCGCCTTTTTTGTCCAACTGTTTTTTGATCTCGTCTGCTTCTTTTTGCTTTTGCTCCCATGTTTTTTTGAGGTCATTTTCTATTTGCTCACTTTCACGTTTGAGTTCTTCTAACCGGTTTTTTAATGCTTCAGAATCTTCCTTATTATCATCTGATGCTTTCACACCATCTACTCTTTCTAAACCTGTTGGCGTCATAATATATTCTACGTCATAGTCATAATCAAACGCATCTGCATCGTTGTACCAATTAGAGTTATCACCATCGAATGGAAAATCAATATTAGGTCCCGTTTGAGAGCGTAACCCTCTTTTATCTACGCTTACTCTAACTTGTTCCCATGCTTTATTGGTAATTTTAAAACGCTTACCCACTGGAACTGCAAGTGTCATAATAACATGCTGGTTTCTAAATTTATCTGTTTTATTGATCGCAATTCCTTTGTCTAAAAACAAACTGCTATCTTGCTGATTGAGGTCAAAATTAATTTTGCTAGCAAGCCGTTCTGCTTCTGCTAAGGTTTTACCATTACTGATGCGCACATACTTTACCTCAAAACTATCAGACGATGCCTTTACAATTCTTATATGTAAATTTCTTACATAAACGGTATCGTTATCAAAGAAATTAAAGGGCTCAAGCTTTAACCAGGTATGATTGTAATATTTAAGTTTTTGCGGTGCGCTTATTTCTAAATAATTAACCTTTGCATTGGGAAGTTTATATACTTCTTCTTGAGGTTGATTTTGCTTAGAAAAACTTTTTGTGAGCGTCGCAAAAAAGAGTGGAATAAAAATCCAACTCAGTGCCCATAATGACCAAAAGCCACCACGAACCCACACATTTGCTTTTTTAATACCTGCAATTTTTCGGATGATTGCGGTTACAATCCCTATAACAGGTACCCAAATAAAAAAGACGATAATTGCATAGGCATACCAGTTGTGAACACCGTCTTCTAAAATAAAATGGCGTAATGGAAGTAAGCCGGTGGTTGCAATTCCGACACCAAATAATGCCGCTAATATTGAAATGGTAATGATCCCAAAAACAAAATATACAAAGGCCTTAAACAAGATGGTCATGGTGCGACCTGCAAAATGCATACAACCTCTGCGCTGCGCAGGCTCTGGCGCCACATTTGATGCAGCTGTAGCTGTTTGAGGCTCATTTGATTTGCTCTTATTGTATATGCTAGAACCCCAGTTTTGTGCTCTTTTACCAAACCCTTCCATATCTGTTTGAATGGTATTTTTAATGCTATTGATGTCTACCTTTTCGCCACGCATTTCTAATTTGTCAGCAGTAGTTTTAGCTTCAGGTAGCACCAACCAGAGTATAATGTATACAAAAACAGCACTCGGGCTAAATGTCAATTCAATAAAATTAGGGAAGTCATCAAACTCCCAAAATTGAAACAGATGAAAATGATTCCAATTAAATACTAGGAGTATCGTAGGTATTAAAAATAAAAGTCGAATGTATATTACTTTAATATCAAAATATTTTGACAAACCCGCACACACACCACCAATTACTTTAGCATCAATGTCTCTAAACAATCTTTTTCTTGCACCTCCAATTTGATTAGCTGAAGTGTTAGGAACAGCAATCCATAAAAGCACATACGCAAAAAGTGAAATACCAAATAGCAAGATCCATAATACACGCACAAGAGTTGGATCTAATTTTAAATAATTAGCAATACCAGCACACACACCACCAATCACTTTATTTTGCTCGTCGCGGTAAAGTCTTTTAGGATTTTCGTCATTGGCTGAAAATTGCTCCTGCTTTGCGTTTGAAGGGTTTCCAGTAGGAATTGCTTCAAAGCCATCCTGTGCTTCAAAATCTGCGGGACGTCCAATACTTTCGATAATCAAACGCATATCATCTTCTGTAATGCATACAGCACCTTTTTTTAAACGTTCGTCGCAAAGTTCTGCAATACGGCATTCGATGTCATTGATAATTTCATCTCTACCTTCTTCGGCGTCAAAATATTGACGCAAACTTTGGGTGTATTCTTTGAGTGTTTCGTAAGAATCTTCCTCGATTGGAAGGATACGACCTTGGAAATTTATGTTGATTACTTTTTTCATGGATCAAAATTTTAAAGCAGTTAAGCTTCGGTACTAGGGGTTTGTGGTTGTGTTAATAATGAAACGGCATTTGCCATATCATTCCATGTTTGTAATAAAACAGAAAAGGCTTCTTTGCCCGCTTCTGTCATTACAAAATATTTACGTGGTGGTCCACTCACACTTTCTACCCATCTATAGTTTAATAAACCGGCATTTTTAAGCCTGGTTAGTAGTGGGTACAACGTACCTTCTAGAATATGCAAATTGGCTGCTTTCATTTGATCAATAATATCACTCGGATATACTTCACCTCTATTAATGATAGACAGGATGCAAAATTCTAAAACCCCTTTCCGCATTTGCGATTGTGTGTTTTGAATATCCATTGCTGTTAATTGAAACACAAAGATGAGAAATATTTAGTACTATGCAAAACATAGTACTAAATATCTTTGACACATAGTGGCAAAAAATCCCCAACTAATTGATAAACAATTAGTTGGGGAAATAAAAATTTAGTAAATTAATTTTTGAAAAACCGCCAGATCGCAAAAATTGATCGACATATGCCCCTAAATCACCACCAGTTCGTAAAAATCTTCCGGTTGTAGATAGGTATTTGCGAGAGTTTGTAGCTCTTGTGGGGTTACGGATTTGATGGTTTCGATACTCTTATAAAAGTAGTTTTCATCTAGTCCGTTCAGCACATAGTTTTTCCAACGGCCTATCAGCTGGAATGGACCATCCAAATCACCTAATAGTGAGCCAATCATATAATTACGCACCAAGTCCAGTTCCTCTTGATCTACCGGCTCATTACGAAGGATTTCCATTTCTTTGATTACTTCTGCTATGGTAGCAGCACAAACATCACGGCCTGCTTCGGTACTAATCATCCATGCACTAGCATGCACATGGTTTTGAAAATAACTATGAATACCATAGGTGTATCCTTTGTCTTCTCTAATATTACTCATGAGTCTCGATCCAAAAAATCCACCAAAGAGTGTATTGAGTACATGCGCTTTTTGAAAATCGGGGTGGTGTCTATTTGGAAAAGGCCTTGCCATTCTAATAGCGCCCTGCACACCATTTTCATCATTGATAATTTCTACCTTTTTTTGTGAAGCCGTCACAATAGGATGTTCAACTACAGCATGTGGCTCCGCTCGCAAAGGCATTGTACCAAAGGATTTGTTGAGCATCGACTCATAACCTGTTGGCATTTTTCCAGCCACAAAAATTTTACAACATCCGTTTAAATAATACTGTTTATAAAATGCTTTAATCACATCTATATTAAGTACATCATAATCTTCGGCATTAGAATAAGTGCCATATGGATGGTTGATGCCAAATAAATATTTATCAATTAAACGGTTCGCAATAAAATCACATTTTTGCAAATTAACAGATAAGCGCTGTTTTTGATTTTGAATATAAATACCCAATTCTTGTTCAGGAAAAATACTGGTTTCAATAATTTCACGCACCACCGGAAGTAGGGTTTCCAAATGTTTACTTAAACAATGCAGGGTAAGACTTGCCGTTTCGTTGTAGCAACTTCTATTTAAATAAGCCCCATGAAATTCAAAAAAATCATTGATTTGATAGGCCGACTTAGATGTTGTGCCATTTTTGATTAAAAAATTGGTGGTAGCGGCCACCATGGGCTGCTTATCATACCAATTCCCTGCATCAAATACCCATTCTACCATCACCACGTCCTGTGCACCGGCGTTCATGGCATATACCTGCACTTTATTGTCCAGTGTAAAACGGTCACAATATTTTAATTGCAAATCAAAATGAACCGCCTCTTCTATCGTTGGAGTAACTTTTCTATCTAACATGATTTATGATTGAGCGTGATACAAGAGTGTATTTGAATTGTTGTTTGCAAAAATTTTATTGGCATAATCATGAATGCTATCAATGGTAATAGCTTGGTATTTTTGAAATTCCGTATTCATCATGCCTGCGTCACCAAGTAATTCGTAAAGCGCAATACTACTTGCTCTACTCATCACACTCATGTCTTCAAAAGCAATCACACTCTCTGTTCTATTAATTACTTTTTGTAACTCTTTTGATTCAATTTTTGAAGCCTTTAATTTTTCGATTTCTTCATCTACTGCCTTTACAGCACTTTCCATAGAAACACCTTTCACAAGTTTTCCATCCACGGCTACAAGGCCCGCATCTAAACTTCCAAAATGGTAACAATCGATACTAGAAAAATATTGTTTTTCTTTTACGAGTGTTTGATACAACCTAGACGCAGCGCCACCTCCCAGTATTTCAGTGAGTAAATCGGCGGCGTAATAACCAGGTGATAAACGGGCGTCCATATGCCATGTTTTTACAAAAGCATCGAGTGGCACATTGGCCTCCACTTCTAATTTTCTTGCTTCTGTTTGCAAAGGCTCAACGGGTAGTTGACGTTCATATTTTGTGCCCATTTCGATAGGACCAAACCACTTTTCTGCCAAACGTTTTACTTGTTCTAGTTTCACATTTCCAGCCACTACTAAAATGGCATTGACAGGACGGTAATGTTTGAAAAAGAAGTTTTTAACGTCTTCAATTTTTGCATTTTCTACATGCGATAATGCTGCGCCAATAGTCATCCACCTATACGGATGCACGGTGTATGCCAGTGAACGCATTTTATGCCACACATCACCATAAGGTTTATTGATATAATGTTCTTTAAATTCTTCGCACACCACTTTGCGTTGTGTTGCCAAACTTTTTTCACCAAACGCCAAGCTTAACATCCGGTCGCTCTCCAACCAAAAAGCAGTTTCAATATTTTGAGCCGGCAACTGGCAATAATAATTGGTAAGGTCGTTGGTGGTATAGGCATTGTTTTCTCCCCCCGCACGCTGCAGGGGTTCGTCATACTCTTTAATATTAATGCTGCCCCCAAACATCAGGTGCTCAAATAAATGGGCAAAGCCTGTTTGAGCCGGATCCTCGTCTCTGGCGCCAACATCATACATTACATTCACCACCGCCATGGGTGTTGAGGGGTCTTCGTGAACCAAAACCCTTAATCCGTTGTCTAATACAAAGCGATCGAATTGAATCATAATAGTTAAAATAGACTACAAAAGTACATACAACCCAGTTAGCTATTTTTAAAACTTGAACTATTCGGTAGTACCTTTGTACCCATTATTTAAAATAAGCAAGCATGCAATTAGCAGATTTATACCAAAAAGCCCTCAATTTTGAGTTTTTGACCATCGAAGAAGGGATGTTTTTGTTTGAACAGGCCCCTCTAACGGAACTCATGCACGTAGCCGATGAGCTTCGTAAAATTCAGGTACCGCATGGTAAAGTGAGCTGGCAAATTGACCGTAACGTAAACACGACTAATGTATGTTTAGCCAATTGTAAATTTTGTAATTTTTATAGAATACCTGGTCATGCCGATGCCTACATTACCGACATGCCAACCTACCGTAAAAAAATTGAAGAAACACTAGCTTATGGTGGCGATCAATTATTATTACAAGGTGGACACCACCCAGATTTAGGGCTCGATTTTTATACCAAAAC
>JBIIZN010000111.1:0-4917 GCA_044346275.1 Sediminibacterium sp. | reverse complement strand
CGTGGAGAACTGATCCTAAAAAATCGGGTAAAGCAGGTTGTATGGGTGATATTGGAACACATGCAGCACACCTTGCCGAATATATAACGGGCGCTCAAATCACACAACTCTGTGCCGATTTAAATACTATGGTAGAAGGTCGTATGCTAGATGATGATGGTAATGTACTCTTACAATTTAGCAACGGTGCAAGAGGTGTGCTGATGGCATCGCAAGTAGCAGCTGGCGAAGAAAATGCATTAAAAATTAGAATCTACGGCGAAAAAGGTGGACTTGAGTGGGCGCAACACGACCCCAATACACTCCTTGTAAAATGGCTCGACGCGCCAACGCAAATTTTGCGCGCGGGAGGCAACTACGGCGATAGACTTAGCAAATATGCCATTCACAATAGTAGAACGCCGGGCGGACATCCAGAAGGATACCTCGAAGCATTTGCAAATATCTACCGCAATTTTGCACTGACTTTATCTGCAAAAATAGATGGCACTACAACAACACCAGAAATGCTTGATTTTCCAAATACCAACGATGGTTTAAGAGGCATGGCATTTATTGATAACGTTGTTGCATCTGGGGCGTCGGATCAAAAATGGACACCTTACACAATTTAATTTCAACAGTATTTAATTTTTTTTATGACAACGATAAAAGGACCTGGTATTTTTTTAGCACAGTTTATGGGTGATACGGCGCCCTTTAATTCTTTAGCAAGTATTTGCAAATGGGCAGCATCACTGGGTTTCAAGGGTGTTCAAATACCTAGCTGGGATAGCCGTTGCATTGATTTACAAAAAGCCGCCGAAAGCAAAACTTATGCCGATGAAATAAAAGGTATCGTTGCTGCAGCCGGTTTAGAAATTACCGAACTCTCTACACATTTACAAGGTCAGCTCGTAGCCGTTAATCCTGCCTACGATAGTTTGTTTGATGGCTTTGCGCCAGAAAATGTACGCGGTAATGCAAAAGCAAGAACCGAGTGGGCTGTGCAGCAATTAAAATATGCAGCAGCGGCTTCTGAAAATTTAGGACTTCATACACACGCTACTTTTAGTGGCGCTTTATTATGGCATACCGTATATCCTTGGCCGCAAAGACCTGCAGGTCTTGTAGAAACAGGTTTTACAGAACTTGCAAAAAGATGGAAACCTATTTTAGATGTTTTTGATAACCATGGTGTAGACCTTTGCTATGAAGTGCACCCCGGTGAAGATTTACATGATGGTGTTTCTTACGAAATGTTTTTAGAAAAAGTAAACAAGCACAAACGAGCTTGCCTACTTTATGATCCATCACATTTTGTACTTCAATCTTTAGACTACTTAAGTTATATCGATCATTACCACGAGCGTATAAAAATGTTCCATGTAAAAGACGCTGAGTTTAACCCAACCGGAAAACAAGGTGTGTATGGTGGCTATCAAAACTGGGTAGACCGTGCAGGAAGGTTTAGATCGCTGGGTGATGGTCAGGTTAATTTTGGCGCCATTTTTAGTAAATTAGCCGCTTACAACTATAGTGGTTGGGCGGTTATGGAATGGGAATGTGCCATTAAAGATGCACAGGTGGGCGCTGCAGAAGGTGCTCCGTTTATTCAAAAAAATATCATTCAGGTAACCGAGAAAGCTTTTGATGACTTTGCTGGCACCGGTACTAACGAAAAATTAAATCGTGCCATTTTAGGAATAGATTAATAACTTTAAACCCTCATTAAAAAATTGTACCCGTGAAAAAGATGTACCTAACACTTCCCCTATTTGCACTCATCGTTGCATGCGGTGGCGGAATAGAAAAAAAAGATGAAGCTGGCAAAGCAACTGCAGAAGTGGTTGATTTAAGCAGCAACCCCGATTACCAAAAAGGTTTAGAATTAATTGGTAAATCGGATTGTTTAACCTGTCATAAAGTAAGTGAAAAAAATATTGGACCTGCGTACAAAGATGTTGCAGCAAAATATGACAACACCGAAGAGAATGTAAAAATGTTAGCTGGTAAAATTATCAAAGGTGGTCAGGGTGTTTGGGGCGCTATCCCAATGACACCGCACAGTTCATTATCTGAAGCCGATGCCGAACAAATGGTAAAATATATTCTACTCCTTAAAAAATAAAAATATGATTGCTTCATTTTTTACTTCCATATTATTAAGTGGTTTGCTTAACGGTACCACTCCTACAACAAAACCAACTGATTCAAAACCTGCTGATTCAAAAAAAGAAACTAAAGCTGCAGCTTCAGAATGGATTTCTTTATTCAATGGTAAAAACACCAAAGGATGGCATTCTTATGGTAAAGAAACCGTTGGTAAAGCATGGAAAGTACAGGAAGGCGGCATATTACACCTTGACGCTTCTAACAAAGCCGATTGGCAAACCAATGGTGGCGGTGATTTAGTACATGAATTAGAACTTCAAGATTTTCATTTAAAACTAGAATGGAAAATTGCACCAAAAGGAAATAGCGGAATTATATTTTGGGTGCAAGACGACAAATCTAAATATGATCATGTTTGGTTTACTGGGCCTGAAATGCAAGTACTAGATAACGACGGTCATGGAGATGGAAAAATTATCAAACACCGTGCAGGTAATTTATATGATTTAATTGCAGGACCAGAAAGTGTTGTAAAACCTGTTGGCGAATGGAATCAGGCAGAAATTGTAAGCTACAGGGGTAAATTAGATTTTTATTTAAATGGCGTTAATGTTGTTTCTACAACATATGGCGATGATGCTTGGAGAAATATGCTTGCCAATAGTAAATTTAAAACCATGCCAGATTTTGGTAAAGTTTTTAAAGGACATATTGCACTTCAAGACCATGGCGACAATGTGTGGTATAAAAATATCATGGTGAAAAAATTATAATTATTCAATACTATTTTTTAAAAAAGAGTTGCCCACAAAGCAGCTCTTTTTTTATGTACGAAAACCTTACTTTAGCAGTATGATTGAATACACTGACGAATATTTCATGCAGGAAGCTTTAAAAGAAGCCAACCTTGCTTTTGAAGCAGATGAAGTGCCCGTTGGGGCCGTTGTAGTGCTTAATAATAAAATTATTGCGAGAGGCCATAATCAAGTAGAGCTATTAAACGATTCTACGGCACACGCCGAAATATTAGCCCTAACATCAGCCTATAGTGCAATGGGCGCTAAATACCTCCCAGAAGCCACTTTATACGTAACACTAGAACCCTGCATGATGTGCGCTGGTGCGCTCTACTGGGGCAAAATAAGCAGGATCGTTTATGGTGCCTCCGACGAAAAAAATGGATATCAAAAAATAGCTCAACCCTTTGGACCTAAAATTGAAATAGTGGGCGGTGTTTTAGCAGGCGAATGTAGCTGGCTCATAAAAACCTTTTTCAAAAACAAACGTTAAGCATTTTGACAGGCTCCATTTAGGGTGTAGCTTTGTAGTATATTATTTTAATCCTTAAACACAATTATATGTCATTTACACTTTCACCTTTACCGTATGCACATGATGCACTAGAACCACATATCGATACCACTACCATGCAAATTCACCATGGTAAACACCACCAAGCTTATGTAGACAATTTAAACAAAGCAGTGGCAGGTACAGAGCATGAGTCAAAAACCATAGAGCAACTAGTTGCTGCAGCAGGAAGTATTAGCCCGGCCGTTCGTAACAATGGTGGCGGACATTGGAACCATACTTTTTTCTGGGAAAGTTTAGCGCCTAATGCAGGTGGTGCGCCAACAGGAGCATTAGCAACAGCAATTGACGCTGCTTTTGGTTCATTTGATGCATTCAAAGAAAAATTTGCAGCTGCTGGTCTTACTCGTTTTGGAAGTGGTTGGGCTTGGTTAGTAGTAGTAGATGGTAAATTAGTTGTTTCTTCTACGCCAAATCAAGACAATCCTTTAATGGATGTTGCAGAAGTAAAAGGCACACCCATTTTAGGCGCTGACGTTTGGGAACACGCTTACTATTTAAAATATCAAAACCGCAGAGCAGATTATTTAGCTGCTTTCTGGAATGTGGTAGATTGGAATAAAGTGGCCGCTCGTTTTAGCGCTGCTTAATTATAGAATTTTACGGAACGGGGTCGTAACCATGACCCCCACCTGGTCTACATTTACTAATACGGATTATTGCGAGGTACATACCTTTAAATAATCCGTATTTTTTTAGGGCATCTACCGCGTAATGAGAACAGGTGGGTGTGAACCTGCACTTAGGTCCTAGCGCTGGCGAAATCACATACTGATAAAATTTTATCAGCAGTATAAATGGAATGCTTAGTATTTGCCAAATTATTTTCATCCGATTTGATTGATTAATTTTTCTACTACAGTTGGCATCAAATCTTGTAATGCCTCAGAAGTTGGCAATTGCTTATCGATCCATAAAATAAATACTGCTACACTTTTTTGCTCTGCCATTAAGTGCTTATGTAATGGAAGTTTATGCAAACGGTAGGCTTCACGCATGCGCCTTTTAATGATGTTACGGTCTACTGCTTTTTTAAAATTTCTGGCTGAAACACCCACACCCACTTGCACAGGATGTTCTGGTGTATGCTTCACAGGTAAATAAAATACCCTGACTGGAAAAGAGGATATACTTTTTCCTTGCGCAAACAAGAGTTCAATTTGCTTGCGGCTTTTTAGTTTTTCAAATTTGTTATAGGAAAAAGTACCAGCCATATTTTTAAAATGGAACTACACTAAATTAAAAAAGTCCTGCTTATAAAAGCAGGACTTATATTGTAAAATCTTGAGGGTCTTTATTGCAACTGCAATAAAGAATTCCTGTTTGGTTTATTTTAAACCTTTCTCGCTAGAAACAGTTAGTTTCTTGCGGCCTTTTTTACGACGGCTTGCCAAAACTTTACGTCCATTAGCAGATTCCATTCTTTTACGAAATCCGTGAACTGTTTTACGG
>JBIIZN010000029.1:0-16015 GCA_044346275.1 Sediminibacterium sp. | reverse complement strand
TAACTCCATCTTGTTTGATCAACGGTTGTTTAGACATACAATTTTTGGGGCTGCAAAGATATTAGAATGCAACCGAAATACGAAGAAAACGGGGAAAAATTTACAGAATTTGTGAAAAATTACGTAACTCCTTGATTTTCAACATTTATTTTAGCTATTTGAATATGGTAGCTAACTTACTAGACAGTTCCTCTCCCCTAATATTCTTAGCAATGATCTTGCCAGCAGGGTCAACAAGGAAGTTTTGCGGAATTGCCTGAATACCATATTGTTTGGCAACCTGATTGTCCCAATACTTTAAATCTGACACCTGTGTCCAAGTTAAATTATCATCATGGATAGCCTTCATCCACTTGTCTTTTGCATCTGGTTGGTCTAAACTTACGCCTAAAACGGTAAATCCTTTGGCTTTATAGGCTTGAAACGCTTTCACCACATTTGGGTTTTCTTGACGGCAAGGACCGCACCAGCTGGCCCAAAAATCAATGAGTACATATTTACCTTTGAAACTTGACAAAGTAACAGGCACATCTAATGTGTCGTTTTGGGTAAAGTCCATGGCTATGGCACCTACCGCTGTTTTTTTAGCCGTTTCTATTTTTTCTGCAAAAGCCTTTCCACTTGGGGTGGCGCGGGCAGATTCAGACAAAGCTTTGTAAATAGGCTCCACTACCTCTGGATTGATATCCCAACCAGCCATCTGACCTAGCGCATACATGGCAATCGGAGAATTATTATTAGCATTCAAATAACCTTTGTACACTTCTTTCATTTCAAGATCCAATGCATCAAATGTGGCATCGAGGGTTTTCATGGTTGCCGAATCTTTTGCTTGGTAGGCAGCGCTGTATGCTTTACTAGCCGCTTGCATTTTATCATTTACCGGCTTTGTTTTTTCTGTTAATGACAAATAAGCATCGTGGGCTTTTGATCCTTTCACTTTAACGTTACTAAAAGAGTCTACCGAACTTACTTGAACAGCACCAGGTGCTACAAATACAGAAGCATAGTCACGAGGTTGAAACATTTTAATAGGCTTCCCTTGGGCGTCATTTTTATAACGCACAAAAATGGTTACCATTAAAGGTTCCGCTATTTTACCAGAGAAACTATATTTCCCGTCAGTTGGCGCAACGCTATCTCTAACTGTTACACCATCTACTCTGTAAGAATAGTATACCTTATTTACGGGTAAAGAAATATTTTGAAGGGTACCGCTAACGGTAAAATTTTGGGCTTCCTGTGCATTTGCAACAAATGATGCAAGCACACATAAAGCGAATACTAATTTTTTCATGGTTTAATTTTCGATTACTATATAGTAACGAATATACTAAAGCCTAAACAAGAATAAAAATTAGGTTGACAGAGGCCAATATTGAGTAGTTTGCGAGCGGATAATTTAAATACATGAAACGGATAGGCCTAATTTCAGATACCCATAGCTATTTAGACCCCAAGGTAGCACATCATTTTGCCGATTGCGACGAAATCTGGCATGCTGGAGATTTTGGTAGCTATGAAGTGGCGGCTGAACTTAAAAAAATAAAGCCCCTACGTGGTGTTTACGGCAACATTGACGGACAGGATATTAGATCTGAATTTCCGGAGTGCCTGCAATTTGAAATAGAAGGCATTAGGGTAATGTTATTTCATATTGGCGGCTACCCACCTAATTACAATAAAGTAACAAAGCCAATCATTAATTCTTATAAACCGCAGTTATTTATTAGTGGTCATAGTCACATATTAAAAGTAATGTATGACCCCGTAATGGCTTGTTTACATATCAATCCTGGAGCGGCGGGTAAGCAAGGATGGCATAAAGTTAAAACCCTCATCAAAATAGATATTGACGGGACAGACATTAAAAACTGTCAAATTATTGAATTAGGAGCAAGGGTATAAAGGGGCATTAAATTTACATACCCGGAAACCATGAACGGGGCGTTGGATCTATATCTCTAAATGGCCAAGGCACACCTGCTAATATTAATACCAGCGCAATCACAAAAAAGTAAAACGCTTTTTTATACTTAGTGGTACTGTCTACATTCTTTTTTGCAACACTATGTGCGAGTGTTAAAAAAACGATCGCTGTAATCATGGTTACGGGATGCTCTACCCAATAAAAAAGGTAAAATTTATCCTTCATTACAGAAGTACCCGCCGCTAACTCTGTGGTAAAAATACCAATACGACCTGCAAGTACTTGATATAGTCCTAATAACAAAGTGATATGACCCGCTATCATTGTAAAGAGCCATGTTTTTTTATCTGCAGGAGCAAACTCTTTTTTAGACTGCCAACCTGTATAAGCTTTTACAATTGATACAAGTAATAACACAAGGATTATCCAACGTAATAAACTATGTAAATGTAAAAGTCCAGTTGCCATAATAAATGATTTTTATAATGCTAATATAGTGGATTTGGGTTTATTCTACCCAGTCTGCAACAAACAAGTTGGTATCTCTAGTGCCACCATTGTTTCGGTTAGAAGCAAAAATAATTTTTTTACCATCGGGGCTAAACATAGGGAATGCGTCAAAGCCTTTGTCTCTACTAATTTTCTCAAGCCCCATCCCTTCCAGGTCTATGCGGTACATATTAAAAGGAAAGCCTCTTTTATATTCGTGATTGCTGCAAAAAATAATATGCTTTCCATCGGGTGTAAAGTTAGGTGCCCAGTTGGCCTGACCAAGTGTTGTAATTTGTTTAGCATTAGAACCATCGGCATTAGCCACAAACACTTCCATATTGGTGGGTGCCACCATGCCTTCTGCTAACAATTCTTTGTATTCTTTTATGGCTTCTGGTGTTTTAGGTCTACTAGCACGCCATACAATTTTGTTTCCGTCGGGACTAAACCATGCACCACCATCATACCCTAATTCATTGGTTACACGAATTTCTTTACCCGATTTTAAATCCATCACATAGAGTTCTAAGTCACCGCTTTTATCAGAACAGTAAATCATTTTTTTACCATCTGGTGAAAGTGTTGCCTCGGCATCATACCCTTTAGCACTGGTCATTTGTTTCACAATTTTACCAGACATGTCTGCCATAAAAATGTCGTAACTATTGTAGAGGGGCCAAATATATTTGTTGCCATATTTTGCTCTGTCCGGAACTGGCGGACAACTATCCGCACCCAAATGTGTAGATGCATAAATGATATGTTTACCATCTGGTAAAAAATAAGCACAGGTAGATCTCCCCTTTCCAGTACCAATCATTGTTGGTGTAAATTTTTGCGCATCCGTTACAGGAACTTTCCCTGCGAATATTTGATCACAAAAAAAACCTTCTTTTGGATTTGTTTTTTGAAACACAATAGACTTTCCATCATAACTCCAATACGCTTCTGCATTATCGCCACCAAAAGTTAATTGCCTTACATTTTTAAAATATTTTTCGCCGGCAAAATGCACCGAGTCTTGGGTAGCATACTGGGCAATTAACGGTGCGCCTATAACAACAAAAATCAATAATAAAATGAAGTGTTTTAGTTTCATAGTCAGGTGTTAAGAGGTTGCAAAAGTAGGCATGTTTGTAGCTTTTATTGTCAGAACAATGTCATGATAATTGAAAATGTGGGTATTTTTACATATGCGCAAAATCTTATTCATCGTATTCCTAACCACTTTTTATGCCTGTAACAACAATCAGGATCAACCTGTCCAACCAAAAGCAAATGATCCATATCCAAGTTATGTAACCGGTTTGCTAAAAGAAATTGACCGGTTCCCCGATAGCGCTGAGCTTCGCGTGCAGCTTGTAGATACGATGGACAGCCTGAACTTAACAAAGGATGCGCTCTCACAAATAGATTCTCTTATTGCAAGAGATCCTGGTAATTATGGCATATGGTTTAGAAAAGGCGAACTCGCTATCAAAATGGCAGATACTGCCCTTGCAATTCTTAGTTTTTCAAGCGCTGAAAAGATCTATTCCAACCCTGATGTTGTGTTGACTATTGCTAACTTGTACGCTGCTCAAAAAAACAAATTAGCACTTGAACTATGCAATAGAATTATTGCACAAAAACCTGACAGAACCTACATTGCACATAGTTATTACATTATGGGACTCTACGAAGGAAACATAGGTAACACAAAAATTGCAATTGATAATTTTAACTACTGTATTCAAAATAATTATTTTTATATAGACGCTTACATGGAAATAGGTTGGATTTATTTTGACCAACAAAAATTTGAAAAAGCAAAAGGGGTTTTTGAAACAGCTGTTGCCGTTAAACCCACAGAGGCAGCGCCACATTACTGGAAAGCAAAATGCGATGAAAAATTAGCACAACCCCAAGAGGCACTTAACGCATACCAACTTGCTCTTAATTTAGACAACAGTTTAAGTGAAGCCGCCGAAGCGATTTCAAGAATAAAAGCCTCTAAAAAATAGCAAGGTTGCATAAAAAAGCAGAAATTTGCACAAAACCAGTCTATGCCTATCATTGCTCCTTCATTATTAAGTGCCAATTTTTTAGCCCTTCAACAAGATTGTGATATGCTTAATAAGAGTGAAGCGGATTGGTTTCACCTAGATGTTATGGATGGCAGGTTTGTTCCTAACATTAGTTTTGGCCTACCCATAATTGAGCAAATCAGAAAAGCAACATCCAAAATTTGCGATGTACATGTAATGATTTTGGAGCCAGAAAAATATGCCGAAGCTTTTAAAAAAGCAGGCGCCGATATTTACACCGTTCACATAGAAGCTTGTCCGCATCTTCATAGAAATTTACAACAAGCAAAACAACTAGGTATGAAAGCGGGTGTAGCACTCAATCCACACACCCCTATTCAAACCCTGATTGACGTGATACAAGATATTGATGTAGTATGTTTAATGAGTGTGAATCCTGGATTTGGTGGTCAACAATTTATTCCGCAAACCATCCAAAAAATTATTGAACTAAAAACACTCATCACAGAAAAAAATACAAATACCCTGATTCAAATTGATGGTGGTGTAACCCTTTTAAACGCCCCTGAAATTTTAGCTGCAGGCGCAGATGTGCTTGTTGCAGGAAATACCGTTTTTAAGTCGGAAAACCCTACACAAACCATTGCAGCATTGAAAGCGCTGTAAAAGGTGGGATAAAAAATATTCACAATTTGTTCATAAATAAGGCTTGGAAAAGTGGCATCCAATAAGTTAAATTTGGATAACTACCTCACTAAAACCAAGTAAGTTGACAGAAACAATCATCAACCTCGACTCCGTAAATCCCATCGAATTTTTTGGCGTTAATAACGGAAAACTAGACGTATTAAAAAAGAAATTTCCACTACTAAAAATTTTATCTCGTGGCACCCAGCTTAAATTAAGTGGAGCGCCAGAACAGATAGATACTGCAGTAGAAAAAGTAAATTTAGTGTTGCAATATTTAGAACGAAACGGTCATTTAAGTGAAGACTATTTTGAGCAAATTTTAGGTGGTGATGACCAAGAAGTTACCGATCATTTTGTAGATAAAAATCCTAACGATATTTTAGTGTTTGGCCCTAATGGGAAAACAGTTAGAGCAAGAACACCGAATCAAAAAAAGATGGTGGCTGCCGCAGATAAAAACGATATTGTTTTTGCCATTGGACCTGCTGGTACCGGTAAAACATATACTGCAGTAGCACTTGCAGTGCGTGCACTAAAAAACAAAGTCGTTAAAAAAATAATTTTAACAAGACCTGCTGTTGAAGCGGGTGAGAACTTAGGTTTTTTGCCCGGCGATTTAAAAGAAAAAATTGATCCGTATTTACGTCCTTTGTATGATGCACTTGATGACATGATTCCTGCCGAAAAATTAGGCTACTACATGACAACTAGAACCATCGAAATTGCACCACTTGCCTACATGCGCGGGAGAACACTTGACAATGCATTTATTATTTTGGATGAAGCGCAAAACACAAATGATTTGCAATTAAAAATGTTTTTAACGCGTATTGGTGCCAATGCAAAAGCTATTATTACTGGCGACCCTACCCAAATTGACTTGCCTCGAAATATGCGCAGCGGACTTGAAAAAGCTAGCCGAATTTTACAAAATATTGAAGGAATTTCTCATATAGCCCTTACCGAAGAAGACGTAGTAAGGCACAAACTCGTAAAAGCCATTATCAAGGCTTACGACAAAGAGCATGAAAAAGAAGAGGAAGCATATGGCAAGAGGTAGCCAATTTTGACCCCTTCAACACCAAATTTAGATAGTAGACCCCCTCAAAAAGGGGGTTTTTTGCTTAAAAAGGCGTTTTTTACCTAAAAAGTGCCAATTTGTTAATACTCTGTTGAAATTAGTAGCAGAATATTCGTTTTCTTTGCAGCTGAAAAATCAAACTTATGCTTAGTAAAAAACTCTTGCAATTTGTACTTGCGGTATTAATCCTACCAGCATTTGCTCTAGCACAGAACACCACCAGTAGCCTGAGTGGTTCTGTAAAAACAAATACCGGTGAGGTATTAGTTGGCGCAACCGTAACAGCAACCCACGAACCTACCGGTACAACCTACCGTGTACAGAGCCGTGCAGGTGGCCGTTTTGACATCAGCAATATGAACCCTGGTGGTCCATACATTGTTGAAGTTTCTTTCTTAAATTATGCAAACGAAAAAAAGACTGACCTCTACCTAAGCTTAGGTGATGTTTTAAAAGTTGATTTCGCGCTTGCCTCTAAAGTAAATAACCTCGGAAACGTAACAGTAAGTTCTTTACGTAAGACTACTGAAACTTCTGGTAAAGGTGGTGCAGAAACTACAATTGGTCGTGATAAAATGGCGAACTTACCTACGGTAGGTCGTAACATTTATGATTACCTACGTGCTGTACCTCAAGCTAAATTGGTAAACGGTTCTGAAGGTGCTGTATCTATTGCAGGCCAAAACAACCGTTACAACGCTTTCTATGTAGATGGTGCAATCAACAACGACGTATTTGGTTTATCAGCTTCTGGTACCAACGGTGGTCAAGCTGCAATCGCTCCATTATCTATTGATGCGATTGATCAGTTCCAAGTTGTTATCTCTCCATTTGATGCATCATTAGGTAACTTTACAGGTGGTGGTATCAATGCGATCACTAGATCAGGCACCAACAAAACTTCTGCTTCTGTTTACTACTTCTTACAAAATCAAGATTTGGCTGGTAAAACACCAACTGGTTTAAAAGAAAACGCAGTAAGACTTAATAACTTTAGCAAAAAGACCTACGGTTTTAGACTTGGTGGAGCAATTACAAAAAATAAATTATTCTACTTCATCAACGTTGATTTACAAAGAGATCTTCGTCCTCAACCATTTGACTTTAGTCAGTACAATGGTAACACCAAAGACATTAACGTAATCAATAGTTTAGCGGCTACATTAAAGTCTACCTACAACTACGAAGCTGGTGGATTTTTGGACAATACTGAAGAAGTAAATGCAGATCGTATAACTGCTAGATTAGATTGGAATATAAATGATAGACACAAGTTATCTTTATCTAACAGATATACAAAAGGTGAGCGTTTAAATACTTCTACTTCAAGTTCTGGAACCATCAACTTCTACAATAATGGTTTCCAATTCCCTACAACTACAAACTCAACTTCTGCGGAATTAAAAAGTTTAGTAGGTAAAAATGCAAGCAATAAGATGCTTGTTACCTTTACAGACGTAAATGATGACAGAGGCCCATTAGGTCAAGCGTTCCCAAGAGTTCGTATCAACGATGGTTCTGGTGCTATTGTTTTTGGACCAGATAACAGTTCAACTGCAAACTTATTGACTCAAAAGAACTGGTCTTTTTATGACGAGTTTAAAGTTACACTTGGCAAGCACGCACTTAAATTTGGTGTAGATTATGAATACAATGATGTTTTCAATACATTCATTCAAAATACATTTGGTAACTATACCTATGCTAACTTGAACGACTTTTTAACCAATGCAAGACCTCAAAACTACCAATATGGTTTTTCTATGGTTGACAATGGTAAAGGAGATAATACAGATGCTGCTGCTAAATTCAAAATTGCTAAGGGCTCTTTATTCTTAAATGATGAATTAAGACCTTCTGACAATTTAACGTTGAGCTTTGGTATCCGTGCAGACTACTATAAGTTTTTAAGTACCCCTTGGGCAGACGATTATACCAACAACGTAGCGATTCCTAAGTTTTCTCAATACTACGATTTACAAGGTGCAAAATCAGGATTAACACCAAAAGTACCTATTGCTTTCTCTCCTAGAGTTGGCTTTACATACAAAATCCCTGAAGAAAATTTAATTGTACGTGGTGGTGTAGGTTTATTTACAGGACGTATTCCGCTAGTATGGCCTGGTGGCTTGTACAACAACAATGGTATTTTTGTGGGTGGTTACTCAGCTAACGCTACACAATTAAACACCATCCGTTTCAGACCTGATCCTAACAACCAATGGACTCCGGCGCAAGTTGGAGCGGGTGTAACAAAAGGACCTCTAAACTTAGTTGCTGCTGAATTTAGCACACCTAAAATATTTAGAACTTCAATAGCACTTGATAAGAAATTTGGTAATGGTTGGTCTGGTACCTTAGAAGGTATCTTTAGCAAAAACTTAAATGAAATTTATTATACCAACATTAACCTATTACCTCCAATTGGAGTTTCAAATGGCGTTGGAAGCAGAAACGTATACTCTACTACCAACAACGGTCGTATTCCTTTAAATGCTGATGGTTCTAACCCTTATGATAACGCTATATTATTAAGCAACAACAAAGGTAAAACTGGTTATTCTTATAGCTTTACTTTAACAGCAAGCAAGCGCACCAACACTGGTTTTGCATTTGATGTAAACTACACCTTTGGAAATGCAGTAGCAGTTAATGATGGTACTAGTTCTGTAAACTTTAGCCAATGGCGCTTTATGGAAACTGTTAATGGACGTAACTTTATCAATCGTTCAAATTCAGATTTCAGCGCAGGTCATAGAATCTTCACATACTTAAGTAAGAAGTTTGAATATGCTAAAAAATCTTTAGCAACTACTATTACACTTGCATATACAGGACAATCTGGTTCTCCAATCAGCTTCACTTATGCGGGTAGCCCTGTAAGAGACGTAAATGCTGGTGAAACCAACGATTTATTGTTCATCCCTACACAATCGCAATTAGCTGCAATGTCTTTTGCAACGAATACGATTGCTGGTGTAACGTACTCTGCACAACAACAAAAAGATGCGTTTAACGCTTTCATCGAATCTAACCCTTACCTCAGAAACAACCGTGGTAAATTTGCTGAAAGAAATGGTTCTCGTACCCCGTTCACAAATATTGTTGACTTAAAAATTGCACAAGACTTTAACATTAAAGTAGGTGCTAAGCGTTACCAATTCCAGTTAACATATGATGTGTTTAACTTTGGTAACATGATCAACAGAACTTGGGGTAGAAACTACTTCCAAGGAAATGACAACTTCTCTGCCCTCACTTTTGGAGGTTATGCAAGTGCAACAGATTTAACACCTGTTAACTTCAGATTTAATCCAACCATCAGAACTCCATGGAACGTGAGCACCACTACAAATGCTGCTTACGCTGCAAGATGGATCAGTCAAGTTGGTTTACGTTTTAACTTCTAGTATTACAATATACCAAGACACTAAAAAGGTCGAATCTTAATTGATTCGACCTTTTTTTTATGGAAAAAACGAGGTATTTTTAGTTGCTCCATTTGCCACACAAAATAACACAACATGTCTAGCATATCACCTACTCTATTTACACTTGGTGTAGAAGAAGAATATATGGTTATTGATCCCGTCACCAAAGAATTAACCAGCCATGAGCAGCGAATTGTAGTGGAAGGGCAAAAATTACTCAAAGACAAGGTAAAGGCCGAAATGCATCAGGCAGTTGTAGAAGTAGGTACCGACATTTGCAACAACATCGAAGAAGCACAAAAAGAGGTTACTGAATTAAGAAATATTGTATCAAGCATTGCAGGAGATTTAAATTTATGGGTAGGTGCATCAGGTACACACCCCTTTAGCCACTGGCAACATCAACTTATTACTGACCATGTCAGGTATAATCAAATTGTCAATGAATTACAGGATGCAGCCAGGAGTAATTTAATTTTTGGATTACATGTACACGTGGGTATGCAGGATAGAAAAATGGCGATGCATATTGCCAATACGGCTAGGTATTTTTTACCCCATGTATATGCACTTAGCACCAACTCGCCTTTTTGGGAAGGCAGGATTACCGGATATAAATCTTACCGGACCAAAGTGTTTGATAAATTTCCGCGAACAGGCATACCCGATTATTTTGAAACCATTGAGGACTACGAGAATTATGTGAACCTCTTAATCAAAACCAATTGTATTGATAATGCAAAAAAAATATGGTGGGATGTGAGGGTGCACCCCGTTTTTAATACTGTCGAATTTAGAATTTGTGATGTACCCTTAACCGTTAAAGAAACCACGGTTATCGCTGCAATGTTTCAAGCAATTTGTGCTAAAATATATAAGCTAAGGCATCAAAACTTAAATTTCATGAATTACCAGCGCTCGCTCATTAATGAAAATAAATGGAGGGCTAGTAGGTACGGAATTGATGGTACCCTTATCGATTTTGGTAAAGAAACAGAAGTTGAAACCAAGGCACTCATCTATGAGCTCCTAGACTTTGTAGACGACACTTTAAACGACTTAGGCAGCAGAGATATCCTTTCAAATATTGATGCCTTATTTAAGGCTGGAACAGGGGCAGACAGGCAGCTGGCTATTTATCAGAAAAACAATAGTTTTATTGAAGTAGTAGATTATATACATGAGCAGTTTTTGGCCAAATAATAATTGGCGTACCTAATTGTAATCAAATATTGTAGCCGTAAAAATAGCACGTTCCCTTTTTTTAAACACCACGTCCCAGTTGCCCTTATAACGAAGGGTTTTTGGCACGGTAAGTCCATTAAATTTGGTCATTTCTACTTCCATAGCAACATCAAAATCATACACCCCAGCTTTATAACTTAAGGCATAATTACGACCCAGTACTTCTAGGGTTTTTAAATCAAACCAGGTATTCATTTGATCCACCACCACACGGTCACTTTTAAAAAAACCTAAGCTCTCTTTTGGTTTGATTGAAAACAAATAACAAAGTGTTCCTTTGTAATCCACCACATCTAGGCGGTAATCATAGAGTTCATGTGCGGCTTCGTCATATAAATCGAGCTTATCACCAATAAACGGAATCCCAGGTATTTTTTTACCCGGATTAAAAAAAAGCATTTTTAATTGGTCTTTGTGCTTTTCCATTCCCGACTTGCTACTCGTTAATAAGTTACGGCCCTTTACAATATTATTTTCACCACAAATTTTTCCTTTGGTAAAAAATAAACTGGCATACAATTCAGGTGTGAGGTAATTGTACTTGCCAGTAGCGGAATAAAAATCGCCGGTGGTTTGTTCTTCTAAAACATCCATAGTTCGGCAATTACCAATATGGTTTTGACGCGTTTTACTATTTAAAGAAGCGTTAACAGCACCATCTTTACCAAGCATTTGAATGCTATTATAAGATGAAAATCCAATAATACGTAGGTTTCTGAAGGCTTTATAAAATGTTGTGTCCTGCTTGATGGCAGCAAGTACCATTTTGTAATCAAAATTGTTTCGAACCACTACCTCAGACAATGTAAATGACTGATTGTCTATTGCAATCGTGGAGTCTTGTGCACGCAATACCCCACCCACTAACAATAAAAATAACCAAGTATATTTTATCATTTAATAAAAATCATTTTGTAATCGATACGGGCCTTACCCTTACTGATATCGTTTAATTTGCCTTGTAATAATTTTTTACGAAGTGGCTTTAAGTAATCGATAAATAATTTTCCCTCAATATGATCATACTCATGTAAAATAACACGAGCAGTAATACCATTAAATGTTTCGGTGTGGGTATTAAAATTTTCGTCTTGGTATTCTAATGTAACCGTTTCGTGCCTAGGTACATCTTCTCTGATATTAGGTATACTTAAGCATCCTTCGTTGTAAGACCATACCTGACCTGCTAAGTCAATAACTTTTGCATTGATAAATACTTTTTTAACCCCAGGTGCATCGGGGTATTTACCAATTTCGTGTGGCTCCAAACTTTCAAATATTTGAGCGCTATCGATAACAAACAACCTGATGTCTTTATTGATTTGAGGTGCAGCAAGTCCTACCCCATTACTCGAATACATGGTCTCCCACATATCTTCCAATAATTTAGGAAGAGCCGGATATGAAGCATCTATAGAAGCACTAACCTTTCTTAAAATTTGGGCCCCATAGGCTACAATTGGAAGAATCATGACATTTGAGTTGTTGATGAATAGCAATTAAGGTGCAAAAATACCCCCAATTATGCCAATCAACAAAAATAGACCTTAACGGTTTGCTAAATATTCCTGTAACATAATGGTAGCAGCTATTTCATCTACCATTTTTTTATTTTGACGGTCCTTTTTTTTCATACCCATATCTACCATGGCCCTAACCGCCATTTTAGACGTATAACGCTCATCTACGGTTTGGATAGGGATAGCAGGAAAGGTTCTTTTAAGCTGTCCAATAGCTGCCTTAACGAGTGGTGTTGCGTGCGTGGGTGTATTGTCTAAACTAAGTGGTGCGCCAATTAAAATAAGCTCAATGCTTTCCGTTAATAAGTAGTTTTTTATAAAAGCATGTAAATCTTTGCTGTCAACGGTTGTTAAGCCCGTTGCAATAATTTGCAGCGGGTCGGTAACGGCTAAGCCCGTTCTTTTTCCGCCGTAATCGATGCAAAGTATTCTAGCCAAAAGAGTAATAAATTTTATTGTAAAAATAATGCCACTAGCACATGAATACCAAATATAACACTTGCTATACCATTAGCTGTCATAAATGCAATATTTACTTTGGTTAAATTAGTGGGTGAAACAATCGAATGCTGGTAATACAACATACCAATAAATACAAGCGCGCCTTCCCAGTAAAAATAACCATACCCTGCTTGCAAGCCAGCAACAACGACTAGCACCGCGGCTACCACATGTAATAACACCGACAACCATAATGCATTTACTTTTCCTAAATAGGCAGGGATAGAATGCAAATTTTGAGACGCATCAAAATCTACGTCTTGCATAGCATAAATAATATCAAAACCGCTCACCCAACAAATAACAACACAAGAAAATAAAATAGGTAGCACTGAAAATGATCCTGTAACCGCTAAATAGGCACCAATGGGCGCTAATGACAATCCAAGCCCAAGTACTATATGACACAGCGCAGTAAAGCGTTTGGTGTAACTATAAAATAAAATAACAAAGAGTGCTACCGGCGATAAATAAAAACAAATAGGATTGATAAAATAAGTTGCAGCAATAAAAATAACAGCATTTAAAATTACAAACCTCAGCGCACTGGATGCATCAATGACGCCACTCGGAATTTCCCGAATAGCAGTACGCGGATTTTTTGCATCAAAATGCCTGTCGAGGTATCTATTAAAAGCCATCGCAGCACTACGCGCCGTAACCATACATACGAGCACCAATAAAAATAATTGTAACATTTGTTTTTGCAAAAGCACATCCAACATAGGAAGGCTTTTTTGTTGCGCTTCAAAAAATACACCCATAAAAAACCCAATAAATGCAAATGGCAACGCAAAAATGGTATGCGAAAATTTTACAAGACTTAAATATTTTTTTACCATCGGAATCCGTGCGTTAAATGTTTGATTGTTTGGTTCTCACCATTTCCCAAAGTACAATACCTGCTGCCACCGAAATATTAAAAGAATGCTTCATGCCCTCTTGCGGAATTTCAATACATCCATCACAAGTAGCAATCACTTCTGTGGCAACACCTTCTACTTCATTACCAAAAACAAGTGCAACAGGCGCATTGTTCATGCTAGAAAATTTTTCTAGGGAAATACTCCCCTGTGCCTGCTCTACCGCATATACTTTATACCCTTTACCTTTTAAATCTATGACTGCATCGAGGGTATTTTGTACATACCACCAATCCACCGACTCAGTGGCGCCCAGGGCTGTTTTTTGAATATCTCGGTGCGGCGGTTGAGGGGTAAATCCACAAAGGATAATGCCCTCCAGTAAAAACCCATCTGCAGTTCTAAAAACGCTCCCCACATTGTGCATACTTCTGATATTATCCAAAATGACCACAATGGGCTGTTTTTGGGCCGCTTTAAATTCGGTTAGGGATTTTCGGCCTAACTCGTCCATGCTTAGTTTTCGCATGCCACAAAGGTAGTTTTAACCGCTCAAATAGAGAAGTGAATGTATAGCGTAAGATTTCTTATATTGAAACTAGTTTATTTGTAAAACCTTAAACAATTGATATGAACAAACAACTCATTAAAATTGGCTGCCTTGTTGCCTTGGCCTTTCCAATGGCTAGTCATGCACAAGAAAACGTAGACCAGGCCATGATGCAAAAAATTAGAACTGAAGGATTACAAAATTCTAAAGTCATGGATATTGCTTTTAATTTAACCGATAAAAGTGGTAGCCGATTAACCAATTCGGCAGGCTATACTAGAGCCGCCAATTATGCAAAAGATGCACTTACAAATTGGGGTGTTGCTAAAGCAACCATTGAACCATGGGGTGAATTTGGCAAAGGTTGGGAATTGGAAAAAATGTATTTCGCTGTTACAGCACCATATTATAAACCCTTAATGGCCTGGCCTAAAACTTGGACTGCAGGAACCAAAGGATTAAAAAAAGGAACTTTACTTTTAGTGGATGCAAAAGACACTGCAGCACTAGAAGCCTACCGCGGTCAACTCAAAGGAAAAATTATTATACTAGATCAGCAAAATGTGTACAAGCATAGTTTTACCGCTGATGCTAAAAGATACACAGACGAAGAATTAGCTGCTATGGCAGCGGCAAAACTAGCAGCACCAAGAGCTGCAGCAGCTCCCACCGATACCGCAGCACAGCGCAGAATGCGTGATGCAATGCGCGCTGGAGGTGGCGGTGGTGCAGCACGCGTAATGGCTTTGCTAAAAGCAATGGCTATTAAAGAAGGTGCACTCGCCGTGATTTCAACTTCTACCAGAAACCATGACGGAACTATTTTTGCACAAGGTGGTGGGGCTTATAAAGGAACAGATCCAGCTAACTTTTTAGACATGGCTGTTGGCGTAGAAGATTACAACACACTTTTAAGACTTGCTAAATCTGGCACGCCTGTAAATTTTGACCTCAATGTAAAATCTAGTTTTCAGAATAAGGATTTACAAGGCTATAATGTCATTGCAGAAATAGAAGGAACCGACCCACTCTTAAAAGATGAAGTGGTAATGATTGGTGCGCATTTAGATTCATGGCAAGCAGGAACAGGTGCTACAGATAATGCAGCAGGTTCTGCAGTAATGATGGAAGCTATGCGCATCTTAAAAGCCATTGGTGTAAATCCACGCCGTACCATTCGTATTGGCTTATGGAGTGGTGAAGAACAAGGCTTGTTAGGGTCTAGAGGCTACGTTAAAAAAACATTTACGGGCGATCAGGCAGCTGCGGCCGATAAATTTTCGGGGTATTTTAATATTGACAATGGTACCGGAAAAATTAGAGGTATTTATTTACAAGGCAACGAAGCTTGCGGCCCTATTTTTAGTAGCTGGTTAGCACCATTTAAAGACCTTGGTGCAAACACGGTTACTATTAGTACAACTGGCGGTACTGACCACCAAGCATTTGATGGCATTGGCCTACCAGGTTTTCAATTTATCCAAGACCCTATCGAGTACAATACTAGAACGCACCATAGCAATATGGACGTGTATGACCATTTAATAGAAGACGATTTAAAGCAAATTGCAACCATTGTGGCCGCCTTTGCTTATAATACCGCTCAAAGAGACGCTAAGCTCCCTAGAAAAGGTAAAAATTAGCCGTAGCTTCATATATTTGCCCCTATGGCAAAAGCGGCTTCA
>JBIIZN010000028.1:0-16034 GCA_044346275.1 Sediminibacterium sp. | reverse complement strand
GCCTACGAAAATTTAGTAAACGATTTAATGGCTTCGCCTGCCTATGGCGAAAAATGGGCAGCACTTTGGCTAGACCTTGCCCGTTACGCAGACACCAAAGGTTTTGAAGCAGACCGTAGTAGAAATATTTACAAATACCGCGACTGGCTTATCGATGCATTTAATAAAGACAAACCCTACAACGATTTCTTAATTGAACAAATTGCTGGAGACCTTTTACCAAACCCTACCGACGCCAATTACATAGCCACTGCGTTTCACAGAAACACCATGAACAATGACGAAGGTGGCACCGACAATGAGGAGTATAGAACCGCTGCTGTACTTGACCGCGTAAACACTACGTGGAGTGCTGTTATGGGAACCAGCTTTAATTGTGTTCAGTGCCATAGCCATCCTTACGATCCGTTCAAGCATGACGAGTATTATAAATTCATGGCGTTTTTTAACAATACCCGTGACGAAGATTCTCCTTTCGAAAATCCAGTACTCCGCCAATACCAAGGAGCTGATAATGTAAAATTTGAATCGCTTAAAAAATGGCTTTCAAAAAATGCGGATCCAGCTACTGCAAATTATTGGACCACTTTTATTCGCACCCTTCAACCAAGTATCAATGCTTTTCAGTGCGACAAGTTTGTTGATGGCGCTAACGGTTGGTATGCAACACTTCGTAACAATGGTACTTGTAATTTAAAAGATGTGGTATTAACCGGTAAATCAGAACTCCTTTTTAAATATGCATCTGGTGTAGACAAAGGCATGTGGCGCATTTATTTAGATAGCTTAAATGGCAAGCTCATCAAAGAAGTGCCTATTAAAAATACAGGTGGCGGTTTTGTACACGAACGCACATCGCTTCCTCCCATTCAGGGCAAACACACATTATATTTCAAGTACTATTCTCCAAAAATAAAAAACAACACAGACAACGGTATTTTATTTGAATGGTTCTCTTTTGGAAATCCATTTCCAGGAAAAGAAAAACCAGGATACGATAGTGCCTACAAATACTTCAATGATCTTTTAATGGCTGGTGCAGAAACCACGCCCATCATGATGGAAGCCAATCAAGATTTATCTAGAACAACTCATGTTTTTGAAAGAGGCAGTTGGCTCTCTAAAGGAAAAGAAGTTACACCTGATGTGCCTGGTGTATTACCAGCCCTTCCAAAAAATGCACCCAAAAATAGAATGGGCTTAGCAATGTGGCTCACTAGTACAAACAATCCACTTGTTGCACGCACACTCGTTAATCGACTATGGGAACAGTTATTTGGTAGCGGTATTGTAGAAACCCTAGAAGATTTGGGCACGCAGGGATTATCACCTACCCATCAAACCTTACTTGATTATTTAGCATGGCAACACATGCACACGCACAATTGGAGCATCAAAAAAACACTTAAAGAAATCGTGCTTTCTGCCACCTATAAACAGCAGTCAATTTTTACAAAAGAATTACTTAAAAAAGATCCTTACAATAAATTATACGCAAGAGGCCCAAGGGTTAGACTTTCGGCAGAGCAAATTAGAGACCAAACACTCGCCGTTAGTAGTTTATTAAGTCCAAAAATGTATGGCAAAAGTGTCATGCCTTATCAACCAGATGGTATTTGGCGTTCACCGTATAATGGAGATACTTGGAAATTATCTGAAGGCGAAGACCAGTACAGGCGTTCTCTCTATACCTATTTTAAAAGAACGGCGCCTTACCCATCTATGATTACTTTTGATGGAGGTGCCAGAGAGGTTTGTGTGATTCGAAGAATCAGAACCAACACACCACTTCAAGCACTGAATTCGCTAAATGATTCTTCCTATATTATTATGGCCCGCTCCTTTGCAAAAAGCATGGAAAATGTAAAAGGACCTATCGAAGCAAAAATAAAAACTGGCTACGAAGAGATGATGTACAAACCCATTGCGGCAAATAAATTAAATGCGCTAACCTCACTCTATCAAAGTAGTTTATCAAAATACCAAAGCAACAAAAAAGCAGCCACCATATTAGTGAGTGATAGCACACTTGCATCACCTACCAATAGAGCCGCTCTTGTTGTGGTAGCCAACGCCATGCTTAATCTAGACGAATGGCTCAATAAAAACTAATTCCCATGACGCAAAAAGAATTACATAACCAGCGCCTTTTTAAAGAAGCCCAAAAGGCCGTGATGCAGCAGCATACGCGCAGGCATTTTATTAAAGAAAGTGCCATGGGATTTGGCGCACTAGCTCTTGGCGGTTTACTAGGTAGTTGCAACACATCATCTAGCGCCAATTTGTTTGATGCCACCAATCCATTAGCACCAAAAGCGCCACCCTTTTTAGGCAAGGCCAAGTCGGTCATTTATTTACACATGGCAGGTGCTCCTTCGCAACTTGAAATGTTTAGTTATAAGCCAGAGCTTGCAAAACTAGACGGATTGGATTGTCCACCTTCCTTACTCAATGGTAAAAAATTTGCGTTTATTAGAGGTGTACCTAAAATGCTAGGCCCTCAAGCAAGTTTCAAACAATATGGCGAAAGTGGTATTTGGTTATCTGAAAATTTACCACACTTATCAACTGTTATTGATGATGTAGCCGTGCTTCAGGCCGTTACCACAGATCAGTTCAACCATGCACCTGCACAACTATTAATGCATACTGGAACACCGCGCCTAGGCAGGCCTAGTATGGGTTCTTGGGTTACTTATGGGCTAGGTTCAGAAAATAAAAACCTGCCAGGATTTGTAGTACTTACTTCTGGTGGTAACAATCCGGATGCAGGCAAAAGTGTTTGGGGAAGTGGATTTTTACCAAGTGTGTATCAAGGGGTACAGTGCCGTAGTGAAGGTGATCCAGTTTTATTTATTAAAGATCCTGCGGGCATGGACCGCGATATTAGAAAAGCAAGTATCGACGCTATTAATAAAGTGAATGAAGAATCTTATACCGAGTATCAAGATCCAGAAACCTTATCACGAATTTCTCAATACGAGCTCGCGTACAAAATGCAAATTTCAGTGCCGGGTGTAATGGATATTAGTACCGAACCTGATTATATTCATGAAATGTATGGCACTAAACCTGGTGAATCATGTTTTGCCAATAACGTATTACTCGCGCGCAAACTGGTTGAAAAAGGCGTTCGCTTTGTGCAGCTATTTGACTGGGGTTGGGATACGCACGGCGACTCGGCAGGTAACGCAGTTGATATTGGACTAAAAAATAAATGTCGAAAAATTGATAGGCCTATTACCGCACTCTTACAAGATTTAAAACAAAGAGGCCTACTCGATGAAACACTTGTTGTGTGGGGTTCAGAGTTTGGTAGAACACCAATGCAAGAAAATAGAGAAGGTAAAACCATGCCATTTAAAGGTCGCGACCACCATGGTGAAGCGTTTTCGATGTGGATGGCAGGCGGTGGCATTAAAGGTGGCACTACCTATGGCGAAACAGATGAAATTGGTTACAATACTGTAAATGGCAAAGTAGAAACCTTTGATGTACAAGCGACCATTTTAAATCAATTGGGTTTTGACCACGAAAAATTCACCTACGAATCACAAGGAAGAAACTTTAGGTTAACTGACTTGAGCGGAAAAGTGATCCATGATATCATAGCATAAAAAAATAATGATGAGCGTATTTATTGGAAGGTTCCATCCTGTTTTTGTTCACTTACCTATTGGAATATTACTTTTTGCTGCCCTTTTATTTTTTGCTACTAAAAAGCAAAAGTTTGCAGCAGTATCTACAGCGATAGCGCCTGCACTTGCAGTAGGTTCGTTTTTTTCTATCCTTTCCTGCATAACAGGCTATTTACTTTCTATATCAGATGCGTATAATGAGAGTATTGTATTTAAGCACCAATGGCTTGGCATTGCTACTGCTGTCACAAGTATTGTTTGCTACATTGCGTATCAAAAAAAGTTCAAGTATGCGGGTGCGCTCATTGTGGTATTAACTGCACTTATTATCATTACCGGACATAACGGTGGCAACCTAACACATGGAGAAGATTATTTAACGGCGCCTCTTTCAAATACCAAGAGCGACAAAAAAGTGATTGCCAATATCAATGAAGCCGTTGTTTACAAAGATGTGATAGAACCCATATTGGCTGCAAAGTGTTATAGTTGCCATGGTGATAGCAAGCAAAAAGGGAAATTAAGACTAGACCTCCCAAATTATATTATGCAAGGTGGAGAAGAAGGAAAAGTTTTAACACCTTACCAGCCTGGAAGCAGTGAAATCATAAACCGCTTATTGCTTCCTACTTCAAACGAAGAACATATGCCCCCCAAAGAAAAACCACAACTTACCAAAGATGAAGTGGCATTATTACATTGGTGGATTGAATCGGGGGCTAGTTTTACTGAAGTTGTAAAAAACACCAAACAAACGGCTGCTATCAAAGGCGTATTAGCTGCATTTTCAAGTGGTGATGCTACTACCGCTGAGCAAACACAATTACCTACAAAAAAAGTAAGTGCTATTTCGAGCGACGTACTTTCAGCGCTAAGCAAAGAAGGTGTTGCGATTGTACCGATTGTGAATGGCTCTAATTATGTACGCGCTAATTTAATTGGCGTTGAAACATTAAGTACCCAAACCTTTCAACTGCTATCAAAAATTTCGGATCAATTGCTACAATTAAACGCATCGTTTACTGCCATCAAAGACGAGCATTTGAGTGCGCTATCAAGTTGCAAACAACTCAAACAACTTGAATTAAATGGTACTTCGATATCCAATAAAGGACTTGCTTCACTTGATGCCTTAGAAAATTTAGAAATTTTGAGTATCACGCAAACCAAGGCTACCGCAGAAGGCATTAGTGGTCTAACAAAACTTAAAAACTTAAAAAAAGTATACCTCTATAAAACCAGCTTTACAAACGCGGGCATTGCACAATTAAAACAAAAAATGCCAGGCTTACGTATAGATACGGGAGGTTACAAACTGCCAATATTAGTAACAGATACCACAGAGGCTAAAGCGCCAGAAATTAAAACCAATTAAACATTTACCCTTTAATCATTCTAACGTATAAGTCTTCAACTTTTTTGCGGGCCCAAGGGGTTTTACGTAAAAATTTTAGACTCGATTGAATGCTAGGGTTGGAATTAAAACAATTGATCGGGATATGCTGCCCCAAATCTTCCCATCCAAAATAAGCAACCAGTTCTGTTACTATTTTTTCGAGGGTTTTGCCGTGTAAGGGGTCATTTGACACTTGTTGCATATGCAATATTAAGTAATTTGCTGCCATGACAGCGCACCGATACTTTGTAGTACATAAACCAGTAAATATGGTTTCTCAATTTATCAGCTCGCACAATGTCAATTTATTGGGCAGTTTAGATTTTGATTTTCCGGAGGGCACCCATGCTATTGGCAGGTTAGATAATAATTCTGAAGGTCTCCTTTTATTAACGACCAATAAAAAAATCACCAAGCTTTTATTTCAAGGACCTAAGCCGCATACCAGAACCTACCTCGTTCAAGTTAAAAATAAAATGAAACCCGCTACGGCAGCAGAACTCGCTAGTGGCATACCCATTAGCGCACCAAATGGAAGCCAATACCTTACAAGTCCATGCTCGGTTTCCATTGTAGAGGATCCTGCAGACTACCAACATTTGTTTGATGCAACTATACTAAAGCCAGCAATGCCGGTACATCAAAATGTAACAAACAGTTGGGTACTCATTTCATTAACCGAAGGTAAATTTCATCAAGTACGCAAAATGGTTGCAGCCGTGCATCATAGGTGCATTAGACTTATTAGAGTGTCCATCGAAAATATTTATCTAGGAAATTTACCAGCAGGTGAAGTTAGGGAATTAGAAGAAGCAGTTTTTTTTAAACTGCTAGACCTTTAAGCCTCTTTTTTATAAAAAAGGTGCATCAGTATAATATGCGGAAGACTTACGCATGCTAAAAAAACAAAAAATACAGCAGCATAAGACTGTATTAGTTGCGCGTTTGTTTGTTGCAAATAAAAGAAAAGTGAAAAAATAAGTAGTGCGCCAACATTAAATGGTAGAGACTCCAAATACAATTTTTTTGGAGCAATTTTTAATTTGCCGGCAATATGTCCCCAAGCATTGACGCTATGCGAACCAACAAAATAGAGTCCAAAAGCAAGCATGAGTGGCATTTGAGTACCCAATAAAAGTATACCCACTAAAAACAAGAATGTCTTTTTTGAAATCCACCACAGTGGCATGAGTAAAACACAAGAAACGGCAATTACTATATTTTTATACTGAAACGGGTTAAGAGAAGCTATAAAATCAGAAACACCCTGCATATTATTGAGTACTACAATAGATTCATTGAGGTGCAAAAAAATGATGAGTAGTAAAATAGAAAGACCTAGTGCAAAAGCATAGGCTTTTTGTGCAAATGAATGCATCGAAACCTTCATTTCTACCATTTCAGATTCTCCAAAATGAAATGCAGAGTATGCTATAAATAAAAGCAAAGAAAATACCGGAAACCACTGCCAAACCATAAAATAGGCGGCAATAATGAGTAAGTACTGCACCACAAATTTTAAAAGATTAAACTTTTTAGAAGTTAACAATAAATGATCCACGGCTCCATGCGGAATACCCACAACGAGGAGGCCGGCAATTAAACCCATATAACCAAACCCAGCAGCCACATTTGGACTCACTAGGTTTAGCAAAAAATATACCAACATACAACCCATTGTAAATAAGTAACCCTTTTTGATATAACTAGTCCAGTAAATAACGCAGGCTTTTAAAAAAGGAATAATGGGTAGTGACGCAAATATTTTAACCTCCTCTGATATACTAGACTTTTCATCCAAAAACGTAAAAATGCGTTGAATGGTATTGTTTTGAAATAGTGCCGTAAATATTTTTTTGCCTAGGTGCGGCCATCTAATTAAAATAATTAAAAGCAGATGATCATAAAATAAAAACCGCGCTTTTGTTAATGGAGCTTGCGCTGGATTTTCAAATGCGGCTGCAAACGCATGCATTTTTTTAAACCCATAACCTGTTGTAGGCTTAATCAAATTAGCCCTTGCTCCCATATTAATAATGCGCTTATCCATTGAGGCAGGTTGTTTAAGCACTGTCATAGGAATGCACCCTTCTTCTTCGGCTACAATTTCGTAAGCCCCAAATTGAGCCTTAATTTTTTGATCCAATACTTTTTTTGCATAATCAATGTCAATGGTATCAACTCCAAACCTTGTTAACTCTACCAAACATTCATTAGGTGCATAAGGTAGATTGTATACAAACTGTGTATGACCTGACTGATCCACATCAAAGTTCATCATCTGAAATGTATCAACATTTAATTTTGAATCTTTGAGGCGAATATGGTAACCAAAAAATGATTGTAGTAAATAAGACTGATTGCGCAGTTCTTGTGTAAACACAGGCGGCCTACTATCAAAAACAATAGCACCAGTAATTACCTGCTCTTTAAAAATAATTTCGATGCTATTAGGTAAAGGGTTCAAAGAAGCAACCTGTCCATCAAACTTATCGATTGCATGCGTTGCAATAGCCTCGTGTAGTAAATTATAAAAATCAATACTTTTTATACAGTAATAAGGCTGATCCTGAATAGACTGTACTTTATTATTATTGGTTTGAACAAATTGGTATTGATGACTAATGATTGATGACAAATCTTTAACGATTGTGTCATTTGGAGAAGACCAAAAACAATAGGTTTTATCGTTTGTATTTTTTTGCTGCGGTTCTATTACAGCAATTCGCTTTGTTTGATGATAGCTTCTTTTGATAAACTCCAATAGCATAAGCCCATTAGAAGCCCCCATACCTATAAACACATAGTCATATGGTATAAATGTTTTGGTATGATGGTTTTGGTCTAATAACATGCTAGCAAACGAATCTGAAGTGGCTCTAAAATAAAAGGCGAGGTGTGTAATAAATACATACCTCGCCTTTTTAAAAAACTATTGAAATCAATTAGTCTTCATTTCTGCTTAATGAATAGATCACTAAACCAAATCCGATTTTATTGATTGCATCTGCAATGTTGTAAGCGATGTCCATGTAATGCCTGGCTAATTCCTGATTTTTAATTAAAATGGTACCAAATATACCCTCTGGAGTTCCTAAAATGTAACCTAGTGGATAGATAGCCCATCCAACAAGTACAAACCATCCAAGTGTTTTTGTTGCTTTTGCAACTTGTGCACCAGCTGTTTGGGCAAGTTTTGAAACTTCGCCAAACCAAATTAGGTAAACAATGTAAAAATAAGCAGCACCAGAGATTGCTCCCCAAGTTGCACTGCTATCTTTGTAAATTGTTTCACCAAAGTAACCAGTTACCAGCATTACTAGGGAAGCAAAAATTAACTTCCATAATAAACCTTTTTTAGCACCCGCTTTTTTAGTGATTAAGTAAAACTCAACACACATAAGGGGTACAGTTAGAATCCAGTCTACATATCTAAAAAATGTAGGCGAGGTTTTAGTTTCCAGGTTGTATTCTCTCATGTAGTAGTAGTGCACTGCTGCAATGAAAGTGATCAAACCAGAAACCAAAACAGAAGTTCTCCATTTAGTTGGAGTGGTACTCAACTCAAAAAAGAAGAATACAGATGCGGCCATCATGGCCATAGTGCCAATAAAAAACGTAAATGCTACGTAGTTATTGTCAAGGACAGGTGTAAGTAGTAACATAGGGCAAATAATTTGTTTAATCTAATATAACCATATTTAAAACAAATTGTTCAAGTTATAAATGCAGATATAATGCTAGATTACCCATAATTGATAATTTAATATTAAATAACGAATAGATTTGAAGATGTAATGATATGATTAGCAGTACTATAGTGATTCTGAAAAAATATTGATTCTTCAAAAAAAAGTTGATAATATGTGAAATTGCTAAAAACCAGTTGATTTTACAATACACCAGTTAGTCAAATTATTGTTTATCAGCATCTTGAATAAACTATAATAAGAGATATGAGTACAAATAAGGTAAAATTGAATTAGAACTTTTTTAATTTAGAAACATACAAATATAGCGGGACCTATGAAAAACGATATAGACTTATATGTAAAGCAGTTTCCAGCAGCAACTCAAAAACAGTTAAACAAACTTAGGAATATCATAAAAGCTGCAGCGCCAGATGCCGAGGAGATTATTAGTTATAAAATGCCTGCCTACAAACTACATGGAATGCTTGTATACTTTGCAGGCTATAAAGCGCATATAGGGTTTTACCCTACGCCATCAGGTATAAAAAATTTCTTACCAAAACTAAAAGGTTTTAAATGTTCCAAGGCAGCTGTTCAATTCCCCATAGACAAACCACTACCCGAATCACTCATAAAAGAGATTGTAGCTTTTAGGATCAAAGAAAATGCAAGCAAAAAATAGTACGCTTATTTAAACATAGTCGGATGCATTTCATCCCAACCTGTTGCATCCTGATACGCTTTTGCAATTCTTAAAATACTCGCTTCATCATAAAGTTTTCCAACAAAGCTGATACCTACGGGTAAATTGTTGCGCTTATCAAAACCAACAGGCACGCATACTACCGGGTTGCCTGTTAAATTGGTAATAGCAGACTGATTCCCATCTCCTCTAGATGGACAAATAATCGCATCAAAAGGAGCAATAGCTTCGTTTACATCTTTCATTAATACATAACGGTGACGCTGTGCATTTACATATTCTACAGCAGGTACAAAACGAGCGGTTCTAAACTGATTGGGCCAATCATTTTTTGTTTGACGGGTAAGTGCATCATCTAGATTAGATCGGGTAAGGTCATCAAATTGTGCAGCACATTCTACACCAATAATCACGTCCATAATATTAAACTTATAAACGCCGCTATCTGGGAAGTTTACTGGAATTAAAGTAGCACCCATTTTTTCAAAGGCTTTAAGCGCCACCCACTCTGCTCTTGTAGTGTCTTTAATTTTATCAAAATAATTTTTAGCGTAAGCGATTTTATAATTTTTTATCGGCTTTACTGCATCGTAATTAAATGGCATATTTACTGCAGACAAATCTTTACCGTCTGTGCCATGTAAATAATAATAGACAACCGCTGCATCTTCTGCAGACCTGCATATAGGGCCCACTTTATCTAAACTATAACTAAGTGCCATCGCACCTGATCTACTAATGGTACCAAATGTTGGCCTTAAACCAGTTGCACCACAGGTAGTAGATGGTGATACAATACTACCCCAGGTTTCGGTCCCAATCGCAAATGGCACAAGCCCTGCAACAGTTGCAGAGGTTGATCCCGCCGATGAGCCCGAAGAACCATACTTTAAATTCCAAGGATTTTTAGTTCTTCCTCCATACCAATAATCACCCATGGCTAAAGCTCCGAGCGTAAACTTTGCCACTAGCACAGCACCGGCTTCTTTTAGTTTTGCATACACGTAAGCATCTTCATCTATCATTTGATTTTTATAAGGTTCAGCACCCCAGGTAGTTTTAGTACCCTTAACTGCAAATAAATCTTTAAGCCCGTAGGGGATGCCATGCAATAGTCCTTTGTATTTACCTCCAGCAATTTCAGCGTCAGCTTGTTTAGCCTGTTCAAGTGCAAGATCTTCTGTTAAACTAATTAAACATTGTAAAGTATCACCGTAGTTTTTAATACGCTCAATAAAAAAACGGGTTAAATCAACAGAACTTATCTTTTTATTTTTAATCAAATAAGCTAGCTGCTCTATCGAATAAAATGCGAGTTCGTTTTTATTGGCAGGAACAGACACCGCGATAGTAGCGCCCCACTTAACAGGCTGCTGCAGAGTATTAAATTTCATACCAGACACAACAGGCGTTTGCCACATGCTTAAAGGCGTTGAGTTATTCAAAGTAAGCTTGTGCATACTTTTATAATTGTATAAATTATCTTTTACATCGGAGTAGAGTGTGTCAATTTCTTTTTGGGTAAATGTTAAATCAAATACCTTGGCTACACTATTTAAATCGGTTTTATTAAATGTGCTGTCTTGTGCAGTTGATACAATAGAGAACATCATTAAAACAATAGGTAATACTTTTTTCATAAATTATTTATTAAAGCTTTCTAAATGTTGATTAAGTAACTGATAACAAAGCCACTCTTGACGCGGCAAATGAAAAGGCCCTTTAAATAAATTTCCTTTTGCAGTTTGAGAAATACTACCATCACGGTGCAAATATCCAAACCACTCTCCATGTTGTTTATCATGAAATTTATCATACGCATAATCATGCACCTGCTTATGCATACTCGCATACCGCTCATTTCCGGTTAATAAATAAGCCATCAGGGTAGCTATGATTGTTTCGTTATGGGGCCACCAAAACTTCATATCCTGCCAGTATTCTTGCACAGGCTTATTATATACGTCTCTAAAATATAGTAGGCCGCCATGAGTTTCATCCCAACCGCGCTTCCACATATAATCAATCATTTTACAGCCAAGCGCAATTAAGCGCGGATCGTTGTTCCGATATTTTGCTTCCTGTAAAATAAACCATCCTCCTTCAATTGCATGCCCTGGATTTAAAGTGCGTCCATCGATATGATCAATAATGGATCCGTCGGGTGCCACCTGTTCCATCACACACTCAATATCATCTTTTACAAAATATTTTTCGATAGTATCAATCCATCCACTAATGAGATCGTCACAACGAGGATCTCCAATGGTGTCTCTCAACTGCTGGGCTGTATTCATTAATATCATGGGGACACCAATTCCTATACTAGGCCTTAAACCAGAAAACTTGGGTGCTAACAAACCAGGTGTATTTGCATATTCTAAACATTTGGTAAATACCCTTCTTGCATTATCAGCAGCCTCCATGTCGCCACTTGCCTTTGCATAGGCAGCGGCACCAATAACATAAAATGTTTCTGAAAAAAAATATCGACGTTTTCTGATAGGCCTGCCATCACGCATCACATGAAAAAACATTTGTCCATCCGTATCAAAACAATGCTTGTTTAAAAAATCGTAGCCAAGCTTAGCGCCATCCAACCATTCCTGCTTTTTTTCGATGGTATTATAAAGTGTAGATAAAGTCCATACAGCCCTTCCCTGAATCCATACTGCCTTGTCATCATCAATTAATGAACCATCCGCATCACGCATAAATAAATAACCGCCGTGCTCCCTATCAAAAGAGCGAGGAAACCAAAATGGAATGGTATCTTCTAATAATTGATGCTTGTAAAATGTAGCGAGTTCAGCAAGTTGTTCTTGATTATACATCATACATTATAAATTTAAGCCGCAGCTTGTTTTGGTTTTAAAAATAATAACTGTAGCACAATAACAACTACTACAATACCTGCAAGTGCTGCAAAATCTCTATTTAGATTTCCTGCATCTCTAGACTTACCTAAATAGTCGGTAATAACAGCCCCAGCAAAAATGCCGGCCGTATTTAAAAAGCCATAAGCAGTTGCTCTACTATTGGCTGGTACAAATTGACATAAAATTGGCATATTATTGGTATCAAACATACCAAATCCAAAGCCAAACATAGATGCAGCAGCAAATACTATAACAATTGAATTGCTATAGCCAAGTAATAGTAAAGCCGGTATCATAAGAGAAAGCCCCAAGGCACCTATGTAAACACGGGCACGAATATTTTGCTGCACCCATTTATCAGAAAAATAACCACCCACAATCACTCCAAATAAAGAAGACGATGAAATGGAAATGGTGGTTAATGGACCTGCAATAGACATGCCTATATGGAGTTTATCAGCAATTAAAGTAGGTGCCCAGTTTTTGATAGCCCACCCAGGAAAACTTGGAACGGCAAAATATAAAATGATAATCCAAAACGAAAAAGAGGAAAGCAATGCCGTTACACTTTTTAAAACAGATTGGTAACCTTTTTGCGCCTTATCTACTATTTCTCTTTTAATGTTATCGTGCAAGAAAATAACCAGTACAATTGCATATACCATACCAAATCCACCAAAAAACATAAAAGTATACTGCCAAGAAAATTGCTGAGCAACCGTCGCTCCAAATCCACCAAGTGCCTGCCCCATATATATTCCGGACATGTGAAGCCCAACAGCTAAGGACCTGGTTTTATCGGAATGATAATCGGCAATAAGTGATAAACCAGCAGGTATATACAAAACTTCACTCAAACCCATAAGGGCCCTTAACCAATAGAGTTCATCAAATGTTGTTGCAAAACCCATCGCAAATGTTACGAGCGACCACACAAATAAACTTCCAATGATTAAACCTTTACGATTTATTCTGTCCGCAATAATTCCTGAAAAAGAGCTCACAGATCCATAAACCCATAAAAAAACAGCCATTAAATAACCATAATTAGTAGCCTGACTAAGTTCTGTAATATCCAATTGCATAGAAGGTCGCATGGTAGCAATCATTTGACGATCCATATAGTTTAAAAGTGCCACCACCCACAATAGGCCAACTACAATCCAAGGATATTTTTTTGATTCAGTCATGTTTATTTATTTATAGTGCCCAATTGAATTAGTGGCGTTCTAACACCAGGCTTTACTTCACCAGCAGGTAAAATAATTTTATGATTAAACAAAAAAGCATTGGTTGTAACCGGTGCGGTAAAACCAAGTTGCGCATAGGGGCTCCATTTATTTAAGATAGGGTCGTAAGTAAGCACATCCTTACTAAATCCGGGATGTGTTTGTTGCAATTTATTTTTGATTTCAGTTAAGTTATTTTTTACTACCAGATCATTAGTTTTCGCAATTTTTGATGCAAGCATTTCTACTTCATGAAATACAACGCCTTTATCTCCCCCAATAAATAAAATTTTATCAGGTAAAGCAACGGCGGTTGCCGCAGATACCACGTAAGGTAGTGGCGCTTTTTTGGACCAACTGTTGTTTGCAATATTCCATGCAAAAGTCTGATTGTATATTTCACTTATTCCATCTGCACCCTTATTTCGTCCGCCCATAATATATACTTGACCCTGGGCAAATACTGCTGCTGCAAAAGCAGTTGGCTGTGGCATACTAGAGACGTGTTTCCAACCCGCCTTAATATCATTCAAATAAATCGCCCACACATTGTCAGATACTCCATTTTTTGTGGCACCTCCAAGCACATATACTGCATTTGATGTAGCTACCGCAACTGCATTTGTAAGGGCTTCTGGTAAATCAGGCCAGCTTATTATTACTGCACCGTTTTTACTATTTTTTTGAATCAAATAAACATTAGGTAAGGGACCCTTTTCGTTTTCACCCCCAGCATAAAAAATACCATCATGTAGCCCTGTAACTGCTGCATATGCCACTTTGCTTGGAAGCCTTACACTACTATCAGCCATAATAAGAGTATCTCCTTTTACATCATATACAAACACCTGATCGTAGTATTTTTTGACGCCTCCTTCCCATGGCAATCCTTCTGGAAAATTATTGCCACCCGCTATGATGATTTGATTAGCCACAACCCCCGAAACAACGCCGGACAAACCCATTTGATGCAACCCATTTGGTTGCACAGGTAGTTCGCCACTTTGTTTCCAAGTAATGGGAGATGGGTAAACATGTTGTGCTGATACCCTCAAAAAAAAGGTTACACAAAAAAATAAGATGGTTATTTTACGAATAATTCCCATGCTTATTATTAAGAAATTTTTGACGCATAGGTACTAAAACCTAAAGCGTCTACATCGGCACTAAATAAATCAAATTGAGCATCCGACATATTAGAAACTGGAAGTCTAAATGCACCACAGTCCATTCCTATCTTTTTCATGTAGGCTTTACCCGTTGCGATACCGCCATATTTTCCTAGTAATCGAATCATATCTATCGATTGCTGCTGTAATGCTCGTGCCGCTTCCAAATTGTTATTATTGTAAGCGTCAATTAATGACATATAAAGCGGTGCCGCATAATTATACGTACTACCTACGGCTCCCTTAGCACCAAGTACTAACGCAGACAACATATTTTCATCTCTACCCCATAATATATCATAAGCGCCATTTGCAAAATGCATGCATGACAAATAATCCATAAAATCTTCGTGGGTATATTTGATGCCCTTAAAATTTGCAAGTTTACCATGTATGGCTTGCAACAATTCAAACATGGTAATATGTACGCCGGTTAATACAGGAATATGGTAGTAATAAAAAGCCAATTCAGGAACGGCTTCTCCAATTTCAATACATGCTTTTGCTAGCGCAGCTGCATTAGCGGGCTTAAAATAAAAAGGAGTGGTAAAAGCAACTGCTCTTAGTCCAATTTGTTTTGCATACACTGCCAAATCTTTACAATCCGCTATACAAGTGCCACCCAAAAATGGAATGACTGTAAAATCAGGATTACCATTTGCCACATTTGCCCAGGCCTCCATTACTAATTTTTTTTCTGACATCGTTAGCGACACACCCTCACCTGTTGATCCACAAATAAATGCCCCCACAACTCCATTAGAAACGAGCATTTCATAGTAGGCAGGAATAAGCTCTAGATGTAACGACCCATCTGTATGAAATGGTGTAAATGGTGCCGCAATTAATCCCTCAATATGTTTGTGTTTCATCCGTATTTTTTTTAAATATACAAATAATCAAACTTAACAATACTAATAGATGTTAGTATACATAAAAGGGGTAATTTTGAACTGAATTCAACCCAATAATTACAATGATTCATAAACTTGTAAAAGACGCCGCGGAGGCAGTAGCAGATATTTCAGATGGCAGCACACTGATGCTAGGTGGCTTTGGCCTTTGTGGTATTCCGGAAAATTGTATCCAAGCCATTTTAGAAAAAGGCACCACCAATTTAACCTGCATTTCAAACAATGCCGGTGTAGATGATTTTGGCATTGGACTACTGCTACAACAAAAGAGAGTTAAAAAAATGATTTCGTCTTATGTAGGCGAAAACGAAGAGTTTGAAAGACAATTACTCTCTGGCGAATTAGAAGTTGAACTGATACCCCAAGGAACACTTGCATTTAGATGCATGGCTGCAGGCTATGGCATGCCAGCAA